>JBGQJJ010000013.1:0-18931 GCA_041498955.1 Terriglobia bacterium | reverse complement strand
TTGCCGCCGGCATCGGCGCGATTGTCCTTGGGCCAATCGTACGCAGTGAATTTTCCTGTGTTGACGTCGTAGTCCAGCCAGCGGTAGTTGGGCCCGTCGGGAACCCACAACTGTCCTTTGGCGTCGATCTGGAGGTTGCCGAGGACTTGCCCGTCGTCAGCGGCGGCGCCGGCGGGAATGGAAACTTCGGTGTACTCCAGCGTCTTGGGATCCAGGCGGCCCAGTTTGCCCGTGCGCTGGCTGACCCATCCGTTGCCGTGGGGATCGACGGCGACGTCATGCGGCTCGGCGCCAAGACTGGTGTCCGAGATGTCATATTGGACGGCGCGGTAGTGCAGGGCCTTCCCTTCCAGCAGCGTGCGGGGCAGGCGATCGTTGAGGTCGACTGGACGCGTCGGGGGGAAGTTGGTGGAAAGGTAGTCGATCGCGAGCTTGGTTTCGTCTGGGGTCAGGTCACGGATTTTTGCGGTCCGAATGCGGCCGCGCATCCTGCGGACGGTGAACGCCCAGCGATCGCGTGACATGTGGAAGCCAACGAATCGCTCCGTCTCATGGCAGGTCGTGCAGCGCGCGGCGACAAGTTTTTTGCCGTCGCCCTCCGGCAAATCTTTCGAGACGGTGACCATCAACGCTTCAGGCGTCTTCATCGGCCAAGCGCGCGGGAGCATGGCCCCTTGTTTGGCGGTCAGAGACAAATCCAGTTTCGCGGTCTTGCCCTCCGCCACGTCCAGCGGCGCGGAGGGATTGCTCTGATAGCCGCCCCCTACACCTTGGACAACATACTGGCCCGCCGGCAGGTTGCTCACGGTGTAGCGTCCTTGCGCCTGGCTGATCACCATGAATTCGAGATGGCGGTCGTTGTTCTTCAGCTTCACAAACGCGCCGGTGACAGGTTTTCCGGATGCGTCTTGGACGACGCCTTCGACCGTGGAGTTATTTTCCGCCGCCCTGGCGAACTGGCCGCAGAAGAAAAGCAAAACAGCTGCGAAAAGGACCGTGAATTTCGATCGCGTCTCGATGGATGTCATTCCCGATCTCCTTATTTTTCTCTCACCGTGCATGAGTGCGGATCCATTGGAACTGACGCCGTTTCAGCACGCTTTTGCAACTGAGACTTTCAAATGTGTATTGGGGCCTGGCTATTCGCGGAGTATACGCCAATTCCGTTCCGGCGCATGCACGATTTTTAAGCGGGCAGTTAAGGGATGTGACCTGTGACTGGTGACTGGTGAAAAACGTCGCGGCGACTAACTGCCTCGCTGGGGCTTCCATTTTTTCAGGAAATCGACTACGTCTTCGGGGCCGATTCTTACGGTGGATTCAAATTCGCCTTTTTTCTGGCTGACGACGAGTTTGCCGTCCGGGTCGAGAATGGCGAGGCTGGGGACGCCCTTTTCGAGAGGGACTTCGTATTTTTTGGCTAGATCGATGTTCGCGTCGTAATTGCCGACATTGATGTGGATGACATGGTAGTTCGCGTTCACGAGTGGTGCGAAGGTTTTTGAGCGAAACGTCGCATCCAGGACGTGGCAGTCGTAGCACCAGTTTCCGCCGAACACCAGGAGGACGCGCTTGTGGTCTTTGGCGGCCGCGGCGAGCGCCGAGGAAATTTCCGCCGGCGCTTCTTCCGGCGGCGGATAGAGCTGCGTATTCGGCCTTGCTGGCTCAGGCAGGCGGCGGGCTTCCCTGGCCCCGGGATCGCCCCGCTGCGTCGAAACGATTTTCCATTCGCCCAGCCTCTGCACCCAGATTTGCGAGGCTGAGACGATGGCGGAATTTTCTCCCGCATTGGTCTTGAGTCCCGCTTCAATTCGCAGCACGAGCGCCAGCACGCCCGGCTGCAGCGTCTTCGACTCCAGAACTTTAATGTCCAGGTGGTCGAGACCCGCCGGCTTGAGCATGGACCAGAACGTAGGCTCCTCTGAAGGATCGAGCGTCTCTCCCTTAGGGGTCTTTGCCCTTGCCGGAGGAGACGTCATATACATGCCCGTGAGGGCCGCTTTGTCGCCCGCCAGAATAGCCGCCTTCCAGTTGTCCAGTGGCTCGAACGCGAAGGATGGCGTGGCTTCGGATGTCTTCCTCGCGTGCGCCTGCTGAGGGGCAGCTTGCGCAAAAACGGCAGGCTGCGAGCAAAGGAATAAGACGCCGATCCAAATGAGAGGAAACGTTTTCATTGCTCCACTTATCCGTCGCAGGAGAGCGATTGCATTCTATCAAATCAAGTGCCCGCACTTCTTGATTTTCCAGACTTGTGTCACTTTTCGGCAGCCCCTTTTCCAGGGGCTTGAGCATCGGAACTTTGCAATCTCCCCTGAGGCTTGCTCCAACAGCAAATTCATTGTGTCGAGGGCGGAAGCAGCGTATCCTGTGCGAACTACAAGTCTCAATTGAATATTCCGGTAGAATTCTGGGCGGGACATTTCGAATATGCCAATCCACTTCAAGGTCCCGGTGATTGTTCTAGTAACGGCGCTGACTTTCTCCCCACTGGCGTTTGCCCAAAACGCTCGGCCGCAGCAGTCAGGGGCAGCTAAGGATCCGAAAGCAACGGCAGCGCCCGCTCCACCTCATGACATTTCTGGTACCTGGACGCCGGCCAATGGACCGAACGACGGAATTCAGCCTTACGGCGCCAAGGCCATGCCGAACGACGGGAAGCCGGAGCATCAGCTGCCTTATACTCCACTCGGACTGGAAACTTACAAGTCGCACAAAGCGACCATTGGGGTTGATGAGGTTCTTCCTAAGGATTATAACGATCCGCGGGATAAGTGCGAGCCGCTGGGATTCCCCCGAACAGACCTTTATTATCTGAGAGATACTCAGATCTTTCAGAACGAGTACAAAGTGGCGATCTTGTATCAATATGGGGAGGCGTGGCGCGTGATCTGGACGGATGGGCGGGAACTCCCCAAATTGGTGGATGGAGCCGTGCTGGTGGGCAAGGAAGTTCGAGAGCAACGCTTTTATGGCTACTCGGTCGGCAAATGGGTGGACGATAGCACGCTGGTCGTCCAGACGGTCGGGATGATGCCGGAAGACAAAGTCTGGCTGGATCTTACGGGCCGTCCGATCAGCGACGCGGCGCGCGTGGAAGAGCGCTTCCATCGTGTAAACCATGACCGCCTGGAATTGACGGTAACGATTAACGACCCGAAGATGTACACCAAACCCTGGATCGCCATGAACAAGTTTCCGATGCGGTTGGCGGATCCTCACCATGATGTGATGGAGGTGTACTGCTCTCTGTCTGAGATGGAGAAATACGATAAATTATTCGCCAATCCCACGAGTGCACCGGCGAGTCCGCCGAGTGGCGATGCGCCTGGCCGATAGTTTGCGCTTGTCCGTTCCGGCGTAGGGACGTGTTCTTCTTTCGCGAGTTTCTGGGAAATGGGTTCCGGGTCAGATATTTTTTGATAGGAGGCAATTACCATGAGAATGAGGGCTATTTCGGTGTTTGCCCTGGCGGTCGGTCTCCTGAGCGTGTCAATGCCCCTGCTGGCGCACCACGGGACGGCAGTGTTTGACACGGACAAAACGGTCACGTTGAAGGGTAGCGTCACGGAATGGGACTGGTCCAACCCTCATTGCCTGCTTCAATTTGACGTAAAGAATGAAAGCGGCCAGTCGGTGCATTGGATCGCAGAGACGCAAAATCCCGCAAACATGGTCTACGCAGGTTTTGGGAAGGCATCTTTCAAATCTGGGGATGAAGTTAGCGTCACTTTGATGCCGACCAAGAATGGCCTGCCATACGGGCGGATCAAACAGGTCGTGCTCGCCAACGGCAGGACTTTAAACGCCAGTGGGGGAACGATCAATGGGGATTCCGCCGGCTCGTCGAGCGGCTCCAAATCGGGGAATTATCCCAAGCGGTGAGCTTGGGTTTGTAGAAAAGGGGTCAAGCCCGTTGAAGTAGTCTATTTGGTATGTGGCGCGTTGCCTTTTTCTTGTTTCGTACTCTTCCAAAAAAAGCCTCTGCAAGGAATTTCGCTCCCGTCAATTCCTCGCGTAATCCGCGCCGGTTTTCGCTACAATAGGTCGGACGCAGGCGGACGAAAATATGAAAAATGTCCTGGCCATTTATCCGGGAACGTTTGATCCGGTGACGAACGGGCACCTCGATTTGATCGAGCGCGGCGCCAAGATATTTGACCGGCTGGTGGTCAGCATCCTGCGCAACCTGGACAAGGAGCCGCTGTTCACGATCGACGAGCGGGTGGAGATGCTGCGCGAAGTGACGCGGCCGTGGCCCAACGTCGAAATTGACGTGTTCAGCGGGTTGCTGGTGGATTACGCGCGGCTGCGCGAGGCCAATGTGCTCTTGCGCGGAATCCGCGCGGTTTCGGATTACGAGTACGAATTGCAGATGGCCATGATGAATCGCAAGCTCAATCCGAACGTCGAAACCGTCTTTATGATGCCGGCGGTGGCCTATAGCTATCTCAGTTCGCGGCTGGTGCGCGAAATTGCGCAGCTGGGTGGGCCGATTACGGGTCTCGTGCCGCCGCTGGTGGAAGAGCGCTTGCGCGCTAAAGTTCTTTAGTAGCACAGGCACTCTTGCGTGTGCGGTTTTTGCAATCGTAATTACGTCGAGTAGTGTTTGTCCGCGTACTAAACCACACAGCCAAGAGTGGCTGTGCTACTCGAACTAGAACCAAAGGAGAGTAACCTCGTGCAACTTGCAGCGCGCGTCAATCGCATCGCCATCTCGCCGACTTCCGCTGTTATGGCGGCGGCCGAAAAGCTCCGAGCCCAGGGCGTGGACCTGGCCGACTTCGGTCCCGGCGAGCCGGATTTTCCCACTCCGGAGCATATCCAACGGGCGGCGATTCGCGCGCTCGAACAAGGGCGAACAAAATATACTCCGACGCCAGGGATCGCGCCGCTGCGCGAGGCGATTTGCAAATGGCACGCGGGGCAGTTCGGCTCGTCGTACACGGTGCCGGAATGCGTGGTGACCGTGGGCGGCAAGCACGCCCTGTTCAACGCATTTTGCTCACTGCTGGAGAAGGGCGACGAAGTGCTCATTCCCGCACCCTACTGGGTCAGCTATCCCGAACAGGTGCTGTACACGGGCGCGACGCCGGTGCCGGTGATGACCGAGGAGTCCGACGGATTCCGCCTGCGCGCCGAGCAGGTTTCCCGCGCGATCACGCCGCGGACGAAGCTGCTGATCGTCAACTCGCCGAGCAATCCTAGCGGCGCGGTGGTGCCTGCCGACGAGTTCGTGAAAATCTATGAAGTGTGCCGCGCGAAAAATATCTGGCTGGTGACCGACGAGTGCTACTCGCACTTCGTGTACGGAAACGAGAAACCGTGGTCGCTCGCCAGCGTGTCCGGGACGAAGCCGAACATCATCGTGGCCGGGTCGCTCTCGAAAACCTTTGCGATGACCGGCTGGCGCGTGGGCTATGCGCTGGCCCCGGAACCGGTGATTTCGGCGATGATCAAGGTGCAGAGCCAGTCGACGTCCAACGCGACTTCCATCGCGCAGTACGCGGCGCTCGAGGCGCTGACCGGGCCGATGGACACGGTGCACGCCATGCTCGCGGAATACTTGCGGCGGCGCAATCGCATCGTCGCGGGACTGCGGGCGATTCCCGGAGTCAAATGCGTCGAGCCGGGCGGTGCGTTTTACGTGTTTCCGAATTTCTCCGCTCATCTCGGCAACGGGATTGCGGACACGACGGCGCTGTGCAAGCAACTTCTGGAGCGGCAGCACCTCGTCGCGGTTCCCGGCGAGGCGTTCGGGATGCCCGGCTACATTCGCATTTCGTACGCAACTTCGATCGAGCGGATCGAGGAAGGTCTGCGCCGGCTCGAAAAATTCTGCTCCATGGCGGAAGCGGCCAGGTGAATTCTGGAACCATCCGTTCGGGGCGAGCGCCTGCGCGGCTCGCGCCGATTTTCGTGCCGCGCATTTGGGGCGCGCGCGACCTCTCCTCCATATATCCGGAACGTCTCCATGAACCGGAACCCATCGGGGAAGCTTGGCTGACGGGCGAAGCATGCGCGTTTGCCTCGGGCGAATTCGCGGGGCGCACGCTTGGCGAGGTGTGGCCTTCGCTGCCCGAGGAATGGACAGGGACGAGCCTGCGGGGTTTGCCGCGGATCCCGCTGCTCGTGAAATATATTTTCCCGGAAGAAAAGCTTTCCGTGCAGGTGCATCCCGACGACGCGTACGCGGAGCAGCATGAGTCCGCCGCGGGCGGCGTCGGGAAAACCGAGATGTGGTACGTGGTCAGCGCGCGCGAGGGAGCGGCGGTGCGGGTGGGGCTTCATCCAAACGTGACGCGAGAGTTGTTTCAGCGCGCCGTGGTCGATGGCACCGCGGAGAATTGTCTTGCCAGCGTGGCGGTCCATCCGGGCGACGCCGTTTTCGTGCCTGCCGGGACCGCGCACACGATTTGCCCCGGCGTCGTGCTGTGCGAAATCCAGCAGCATTCGGACATTACCTATCGCGTTTTCGATTACAACCGCGTGGGAACCGACGGCAAGCCGCGCGCGCTGCACATCCGGCAGGCGCTGGAAGTGATGCAGTTCGGCGAAGCCGCCGCGGCGGGCGGCGGGCTTTGCGATCCGGTGCGGATTACGCGCGGCGCCGTGACCGAAACTCTTTATGCGGCGTGCCGGCACTTCGCGACCGAGCGCTGGGAATTCCGCGAACGAATTGCCGCCGTCACTTCGCCGGAACATTTTGATTTGCTTATTTTTCTCGGGGGCAAGGGACGCATCGAATTTGCCGACGGCGCGGAATCCTACGCGCCGGCGGAAGTCTGGCTGTTCCCTGCCGCACTCGGCGCGTATCAGCTTGCGCCGGATTCTCCCACGACGCTTTTGCGCTCGTACGTGCCGGACCTGCACGGCTTTGTGCAGCGGCTCAACGAGGAACGTATTGCGGAAGCGGAGTGGTCGCGGGTGGTGCATCTGTGACAAGAGACCGGAGCTACGAAAAGTTCGCCGCGCACGCCATCATTCTCGCCGGCGGCCGCGGCACGCGCTTTTGGCCGCGCAGCCGCACACGAACGCCGAAGCAATTGCTGAACATCGTCGGCAGCGACACGATGCTCGAGCAAACGGCCGCGCGCCTTGCGCCTCTGTTTCCTCCATCGCGCCAGTGGGTCGTCACGAACTCCGAACAGGCCGCCGCTGTGCGAAAGCAAATGCCGCGCGTCCCCGCGTCGCACATACTCGCGGAGCCGGTTGGCCGAAACACCGCCGCGGCGATCGGACTCGCCGCCGCGCATTTGCTGCATGGCGGACTGGGCAAGGAAAATGACGCGCTCATGGCGGTGCTTCCCGCCGACCATTACATTGCCAAGCCGGCGCGGTATCTGCGAATCGTGCGCGCCGCGTTGCACGTGGCGCACGCCGCGGGGTCGCTCGTCGTGCTGGGCATTCCGCCGACGCGGCCCGAGACGGGATACGGTTACATTGAACGCGCGCGCGGGAAAGCGGTGGATGCGGACGGGGTTCCGGTTTTTTCGGTCCGCCAATTCACGGAAAAGCCGGCGTTGCCCGTCGCCAGGAAATATGTGGCTTCCGGACGGTATTACTGGAATGCAGGAATGTTTTTCTGGCGCGTCTCGACGTTTCTCGGCAACCTCGAGAAATTTCTGCCAAAAACGCATGACGCGCTGATGCAGTTGGCCGGCGAAATCGGGACGCCGCGCTACGCGCGCACGCTCGCGCGCATTTATCCGCAACTCGAAAACATTTCCGTGGACTACGCCGTGCTCGAGCCGGTCACACGCCATGCGTGGGCCCCTAGCGTTTTTGTCCTGCCCGCAGAAGTGGGGTGGAGCGACATCGGCTCCTGGGCCGCCGTCTACGAATTGATCGCGCGCAAGGCGGGAGAGAATGTTTCGGCGGGAAAATTTACCGCGCTCGATGCGCAGGGAAATTTTTTGTGGAGCCCGAAGAAGTTCGTCGCCGCGGTCGGGATTCGCGACCTGGTCGTCGTGGAAACCGAAGACGCGCTGCTGCTCTGCCCGCGCGACCGCGCGCAAGATGTCGGTAAGATCGTGAAGTGGCTGGAAGCAGAGAAGCTTTCGGGCTTGTTGTAAATCGTCTCGAAATTGTTTCAACCAAAAATCAAGCAGCCGGCCACTTTCCATTCGACAATTTCTGGAAGAGGTGCGTGATGAAACATGGAATTTCACGGCGAAAGTTCATTCGTAGCGTTGCCGCCGCGGGCGCACTGGCTAGCGGATCACAGTTGGCGGCGCAGGGGACTGCGGGAATCCGGGGCTTCGATCACGTGGCCCTTCCCATGGAGCATACTTCGGAGATGCTGGCCTTCTATCGCGGCCTCGGTTTGCAAGTGGTCGAGAACGCAAACGCCTGTTCTGTCTACGTTGGCAACCAGATGATCAATTTTCATCGCCCCGCGCACTGGCAGGACAAAACTTTCACATTGAGAGCTCCCGCCGCAAAGCCGCCATGCGGAGACCTCTGCTTTGTGTGGGACGGCACGCCCGAATCGCTAAAAGCGGTGTTGGGCCGAGCGGGAGCAAAAGTGGTTGAAGGTCCGGTGGAACGCCAGGGCGGCCGGAAGAAGGCAGGATCGAGCGTGTACGTTCGAGATCCAGACGGCAATCTGCTGGAATTCATGATCTACCCTTAAAGATGTATCGAGTCGCGTGCCGCAACCATGTGGTTTTCAAGCGCGCGGGGTTTAGTGGCACAGGCTTCAGCCTGTGGGGTTTAGTTCTTGCAAGGACACAACCCCCACAGGCTGAAGCCCGCGCTACTTCTCGCAGCCGTGAGCTTCGCATATACTTCTGAACTGTGAACACAATTAAATTTGGGACGGACGGCTGGCGCGGCGTTATCGCCGACGATTTCACATTTTCCAATGTGCGTAAGGTCGCATGCGCGATCGCGCGGTACGTCGTGCGCGCGGAAAAGCCCGGGGCGGACGTGCTCATCGGGTATGACACGCGCTACGGCTCCGAGCGGTTTGCGCGGGCCGCGGCGGAAGTGGTCTCAATGGCCGGGATGCCGGTATGGATCGCGGAGAAGGCGTGTCCTTCGCCGGCGCTTTCGCTGCTCGTGAGGCAGCGCGGCGCGGCGGGCGGGATCATGATCACGGCGAGCCACAATCCCTACAAATGGAACGGCATGAAATTCAAGGCGAGCTACGGCAGCTCGGCGCTGCCCTCGATTGTGGCGCAAGTGGAGAAGGAACTTGCCGTGGTGCTGGCGAACGGCGTGCCGCCCTTGCCTCCGCAGCCGGATCACATTCAAACGCTGGACTTTCTTTCGCCGTATCTCGAAACCATCGAGAAAATTGTGGACTGGGACCGAATCCGCGCGGTTAAATTCCGGTTTGTCGTGGACCCGATGCACGGCGCGGCGCGTGGACTTCTGCGCGAGCTGATGACGCGGCACGGCATCGCGTGCGATGAAATTCGCGGCACGCGCGATCCGCTGTTTGGGGGCGTGAATCCCGAACCCATCGAGCCGCATGTCGAGGCGCTAAGGCGCGCGGTCCTCGCCGGAAAATATGACGCCGGCCTGTGCGCGGACGGCGACGGCGACCGCATCGGCGCGATGGACCGCGACGGCACGTTCATCACGCCGCACCAGATTTTTTCGATTCTGTTCTGGCACCTGGCGGGCACGCGCGGGATCCCCGGCGACCTCGCGAAAACGTTTTCCACGACGAAAATGCTCGACAAGATCGCGGAGAAATTCGGCCGGAAAGTGTTCGAGACGCCGATCGGCTTCAAGTACATTTGTGAACTGATGCTGGAGCGGGACATTCTGCTGGGCGGAGAAGAATCGGGCGGCATCGGGACGAAACTTTATCTGCCCGAGCGCGACGCCACCGTCATGGCGCTGCTGCTGGTGGAAGTGATGGCGTGGCATAAGAAATCCTTGGGGGAACTCGTTGCGCAGCTTCACGCGGAATTTGGCGAGCATCATTACGGACGCATCGATCTGGAACTCAAACCGGGGCAAAAGGAGCGCGCCATCGAGCACTTCAGCGGCGCGAAGGTGAAGAGTGTGCTCGAATGGTCCGTCGCCCGCCGCGAGGATCTCGACGGGATCAAGTTGTATCTGGGCGACACCGGCTGGCTTCTGTTGCGCGCCTCGGGGACGGAGCCGATGTTGCGCGTGTACTCAGAAACGAAAAACCCCGCAGCCACGCGAAAGATTCTCGACGAAGCCTGCACGATTGTCCGCGCCCTCTAGACAGCGGAGAATCAACTTAATAACTTGACGCGCGCGTTTTCCAAGCCGTTTGATTGCGATCCCTCGGTTCGGGATACCCTCGGCACGCAGCAGAATCATGACCGCACAGCGGATTTCGTTGCTATGGGGGGCGGAGGGATATATACTCCTGTGGTTATTTATCCCATTCAGAATACCGACCCCGGCGGATTCCCGAAGAGCATGGCCAAGGGGAGAAGCCATTGGCTGAGTTAGTGCAATTCCCACTGAAAGGCGGCGGCTTCCTTGTTGTGGAAGCAGGCCCAGCGGAAAACTCCGCAAATAAAGTCATGCGCGGATCTCCGGCAGCAGCAACAATCGCTACGGCCAGTGACACGTTTGAATCGGCGCTAGAGAAAGTGCGAGGCGCCGCCGAGAGCTTGCTCCACGAGCTCCGCCAGCTGGCGCAACCACCGGATGAGGTTGCGGTCGAATTCGGAGTGAAGATGAACGCGGAAGCCGGCGCGATCATCGCCAGAGCCTCCGCCGAAGCGAACTTCAAGATCAACCTGACCTGGAAAAAAATGCCGCCGACGGCAAGTAGCACATGGCGCAAAAGTACTACGATTTCGACTTGCAAATTGAGCCCGCGGGAGAGAAGTATCGTATTCGCCTATTGAATGCGCCGACCGGCCAAGCCACCGGCGAATTCGTTCTTCCCTTCACCGACGCGGAAGTCAGCAATTTTTTGAGCCGGATCGGACAGGTACGCCGAAGCATGCGCCGCGTGGACGCACCCGAGTTGGGCGCAGCCAAGGAATTCGGCGGCAGGCTGTTCAGCGCGATCTTTTCCGGCGAGATGGTCGCTCAACTTCGAGGAAGCCTGGACCAGGCGATTTCCAACGATCGCGGATTACGAATCCGGTTGCGCCTGACCGATGTGCCGGCGCTGGCCGATCTACCCTGGGAATTTCTGTACGATACCCATCTGAATCAATTCTTAACGACATCCAGTGAAACTCCGCTGGTGCGTTTCCTTGACCTTCCACAACGCATTGTGCCGCTTCGCGTGGCGTTGCCTCTTCGCGTACTCGTCGTGATCGCCGGCCCTAGGAATCTCAAGCGATTGGACGCCCAAGGGGAATGGGAGCGGCTTCAGGAGGCGCTCGGTGAGCTGATCCGCGGTGGCCAAATCGTGCTGGAACAATTGCCGGCAGCCACACTCGATGCCTTGCGGCTGCGGGCACGAGGCACGCCGTTTCATATTCTGCATTTCATCGGTCACGGAGGGTTTGACGTAGCCGCGCAGGATGGCGTCCTGCAATTCGAGGACGAAAATGGAATGTCACACCCGGTTCGAGGAGAGCTGCTGGGGATGCAACTTCACGATCATAGGTCCTTGCGCCTGGCCGTATTGAACGCTTGCGAGGGAGCGCGAAGCTCGCGGCAAGACTCGTTCTCGGGAGTTGCGCAAAGTCTTGTGCAACAGCGGGTGCCCGCCGTGATCGCCATGCAATTTGAGATCAGCGACGCCGCAGCAAAAGTGTTCGCCCAGGAGTTTTACCGCGCAGTGGCAGAGGGAAATCCGGTGGACTTTGCCTTAAGCGAATCCCGAAAGGCCCTCTTCAACGAAGAGTTTGGGCAAGAATGGGCCACACCGGTCCTCTACATGCGCTCGCAAGAGGGAGTGCTGTTTGAGCTGGAGCCAGCGGCAGCCCCGGTTCTCGACACGCAATTGGCGAACCGCGAACGAACGAAAGCTGAACGGGCCACGAGGGCTGAGAAAGATCGCGCGGCTCGCGAGGCGGCAGACGCTGCACGTCAGGCCGCCGAAAAAAAGGAAAGCGAACGGCTCGCACAGGAAAAAGCGGAAGCGGATCGTCTGGCGGCTGCAGCGAGTGCCGAACAGGCCGAGAGGGCTCAGAAAGAACGTGTGGCTCGCGAAGCGGCGGAAGCACAACGTCAAGCCGCCGAAAAAAAAGAACGCGAACAGCTCGCGCGGGAGAAAGCGGAAATGGAGCGTCTGGCGGCTGTAGTGACACGCCGGAAAGGCCTTCCCACTCCGCTCCTACCGGAAGAAAACCCGCGTCGGAATTGGCGATGGGTATTCCTGCCAGCCGCGCTTCTCTTCCTTAGTCTTGCCATTTGGTATTTCAGAGGCGATTTTTCAAAGAGCGATGAGTCGCACCCGCCCCAAACCAATCACACAAGTGGAGGGGCGGTAGCGCCCCAGGACAAGATTGGTGGAGCGGAGACAAGACAAACCGAAGAAAACCCAGTGAAGGCACCGCCACTTGTGGGGGGTACGGTTCCCAGTCCTGCGAATAATGCAAAAACTGGAGAAGCCGAAGTCGCCAAGAGGAATCTTTTCACAGAACTCATCCCCGGGAAACCCCCGGTCGCCGCCCCCGTAGCCATGCGGATCATCGAGCCTGCAAATGTTGAGAGAGCGAAGTTGGTGGAACGCGTTGAACCTGTGTATCCCCCACAAGCACGCCAGGCAAGGGTTACGGGCACCGTGCAGTTACACGCGATCATCGCGAAGGACGGAACGGTCCGCAACCTCGGAGTGAAATCCGGGCCTCCACTGCTCACGCAGGCCGCGCTCGATGCGGTAAAGCATTGGCGGTACTGGCCCACATTTCAAAATGGGAATCTTGTCGAGGTGGAGACAACGATTGAGGTCCCCTTTAGTCTGCCAGACAGCGGCAATCCGGTCACCGCAGTCACCGCGCCTCCTGCTGCGCCAACGCCCGCCGCCGACGCGACAGCAAAACCACCTGCGACGACCGATCACCCGGCGCCGGTGATTGCGGCGGCCGCGCCCACGGTTCCTTGCACGCTGGGAAAAGTTGAGTTTAATGAACAAGGATCCAGACTGATTGTCTCCGCACAATACAGCTATCGGGGAAGCTCTGCGCTCGACACCATAGCCATCAGCGGCATCGCATTGAATAAGAATAATCAGCGGGTTGCCGGGCTGACCCTTACGGAGTCCACGCTCCGAGCCGCCAGCGGCACTGGACTCTTTTCCATCGAAAGTCACCCATCGCTAAACCGCAAAGGGGAACAGGGCGAGTTTGTGCTCGTGACTGTATTGGTGAAAGCGACGAATGTGATTTTGTGTAGCGAGACCGTTCCTTATCGAAGGGAGTGGTAATGTACGGCGAAGAGGGGCGAGTGATGTTAATTTTCTTTTTTTTCAGTGAGCGATTTCAAGGTGGCGTCGAGAATGCCGTTAATGAAAGCGGACGCATCTTCGGAGGAAAATTTCTTCGCGAGTTCCACGGCTTCGTTGATCACGACTTTCGCGGGAGTACTCGTCGCTCGCATTTCGGCCAGGGCCAGACGTAGGATGGCGCGATCGATGGCCGCCATGCGCTCGATGCGCCAGTTTTGCGCGTGCGAGGAAATGATGGGGTCGAGCTCCGCGGCGCGCGCGGCGGCGTTTTCAAAAAGCTGATTGGCGAATTCCCGGGTGGATTTCTGGGCGCGCGCGTTCTTCCAAAAGCCGTTTTCAATCCGGGACGGCTCCTGCTTCCCCATTTCCCATTGGAACAACATCTGGAGGGCGTACTCGCGGGATTTCCGGCGCAGGGTCATCTAGCGGTGTTTCCCGCGGGGCGCGGACTTGCCGCTGCGCGAAGCGTCCGCCGCGCGAAGCTGCTTCGACAGGTTAGCCATTTCGATGGCAGCGAGTCCCGCCTCGTAGCCTTTGTTTCCGCTCTTGAGTCCCGCGCGGTCGATGGCCTGCTCGAGCGTGTCGCAGGTCAGAACGCAAAACATTACCGGAATGCCGGTGTCGAGTTGCGCGAGTTGCACGCCGCGCGCCACCTCGCTCGCGATGTAGTCGAAGTGCGCGGTCTCGCCGCGCAGAATGCAGCCGATGGCGATCACGGCGTCGACGCGCCCGCCCTCGGCCAATTTTTTCGCGGTGAGAGGAATTTCAAACGAGCCGGGAACGTGAACGACCACGACATTTTCCGCGTCCGCGCCGGCAGCTTCGAGCGCATCCACGGCGCCCGCCAGCAGGCGGTCCGTAATAAAACTGTTGAAGCGGCTGACCACGAGGGCGAATCGCAAGCCCGCGGCATTTGCCGCCGCGCGAATTTCTTTTCCGTGAAAGGGTTTTCCCATTTGAATAGGTTCCAGCGACGCGCGTCCGCGCTACTTCCCGCGAAATTGCGCGGGCCGCTTTTCCAGAAACGCGCGCGTTCCTTCCCGCATATCTTCCGTGGCGGCCAACAGGCCGAAGAGGGTCGTTTCGAGATACTGGCCCTCTGCCAGCGGCATTTCGGTCCCGCGCTCGATGGCTTCCATCGTGTACTTCACCGAGAGCGGTGCGTTGGCAATGATTTTTTTCGCCAGGGCCTCCGCCGCGGGTAACAATTCCGCCGGCTCGTACACGTGATTCACGAGGCCGATTCGCAGCGCCTCTTCCGCTGAAATCATTTCACCGGTCAGGCAGAGTTCGTAAGCTACTCCCTTGCCGCACAAACGCGTGAGACGCTGCGAACCGCCATAGCCCGTCATGATGCCGAGCTTCACTTCCGGCTGGCCAAGCTTCGCCGTCTTGCCGGCCAGACGCATCGAGCAGGCCAGCGCGACTTCGCATCCGCCGCCGAGCGCGAAGCCGTTGATGGCCGCGATCGACGGTTTCCCCAGCGTCTCCAGCAAATGGAGAACGCCCTGGCCAAACGCGGCCGTTTCCTTGCCGCTGACCGGCGTCTGCACGGCGAGTTCTCCGATGTCCGCGCCGGCCACAAACGATTTTTCTCCCGCGCCGGTCAGGATCAGGACGCGCACTTCGTCGTCCTCGCGCGCGGCGGTCAGAATATCCCTCAGCTCTTCCATCGTTTTCCGGTTGAGCGCGTTCAACACCTTCGGGCGGTTGAACGTGATGAACCCGATGCGATCCCGCTTTTCATAGAGCAGGTTTTCGTAAGCCATCCGCATCCCTCAATTCTTCGCCATTTCGAGGGCAACGATTTCATTGCCGCCGCGCTTTCGAGCTTCCTCGAGGCCCGCCTCAACGCGATTGATCAGATCGGTGACGATGTCCTCATTATCATAGTCTTGCCGGGCGATCGCCTCGGCCACGGCGAAGCTCATGGTCAACTGCCCACCGTCCCACGGAGGACGCATTCCGCCGACGGCTTTCTTCAGTTTCTCGGCGAACATCCGCGCGCCCGAGAGCGGCGTGTCCGGCAGGACAACCGCCAGGGCCCAGGAAGTGTACTTTATCGCGAGGTCGGTTTGGCGGATGATTGCTTGCACGGACTTTCCAAGCTGCTCCATGTAGCGGTCAAACGGCCCCTCTCCCTGGAGGCGCATAAGTTCCGGGCCGCCATCGATCTGCAAGAGAGCCAGGGCCAGAGGTATGCCCTGCGTCCGCGCGCGCTGCGATTCATGGAGCAGGCAATCGATGTAAGAGCCGCGGGCCAGCAAACCGGTTTTTTCATCGGCCACGGCAAGGGTGCGCACAAGCGTGCGAAGGCGCGTGTGGTGCACGCACATGAGCATTTGATCGCCGATGGATTGCAGGAAATAGGTTTCGTTTGGTTTCCAGGCATGCGGCGCGGCGAAACCCACGATCATCATTCCGGCGGGAGATTGTGTCTCCGGGTCCGTGAGCTGGACTCCCAAGGACGTTTCCAGGCCCATTTCCTTGAGAATGGGCGCGGCGACGGCTTCGAGCGGCAAGCCGCCGAGCGGGTCGGGCGTGGCGCGTTCAATCTGGCCGATGAGGCGCACGATCAGGTTGCCGGAAGATGCCTCAATGCCCGAAGTGCAATACTCCGATGCCATTTGCGGCGGCTGCCCGGGAGGCCCGACCACCGCGAGGCATCTTGCCGCTCGCAAGTAATTGCCGACCTCATTCACGGCAACCGAAAGCATGGCGCGCGGCGAAGGCTGGCGAAATACGTTTTGATTAATTTCCGAGATTTTTGCCAGATCGCGCAGGGTTTCGGGAGCGTATGGAGAAGCGGTAGCGGCGCGATTCGCGGGCTCTTCGGGCGCAGGCCGCGCAGTTTCCGCCGGCCTTCTCCGGACGGCGCCTTCCTCCGGCCACCAGTGCGCGGCTTCAAAGAGGCCTTGCAGGCGTTCATTGTTTTCTTCTTCCCCCGGAAACAGTTCCACGATGCGTTGCAGCCGCTCGATGGCTTTGGACTGGAGTGAATACTGAACAAAAATTTCCGCCTGGACGAGCAGGTCTTCGAGTGTCTGCCCCGATTGAACATCATCCAGTAGGACCGTCGACGGTTCGCTGCTCTTTACGCGGCGGTGTTCCAGAGCGGGGGCGTCCGAGCGATGCGTCGCGGCATTGGACAGCCGGGATTTCACACGGCTCAAGAACTCGTCGCTGGCGCGCCCTTTCAGCAGGTCGACGCGCCCCTGATTGCGCGAATCGTACGGATCGATTTCGACGAGTTTTTCGAGGGCATCGCAGGCGCCGGGAAGCTGGTCATTGGCCAGATTCAAATCGAAGATGCGAACCAGAGCGTCAAAATACTTCGTCTCGCGGTTAACTTCACCGTAGAAGGCAGCCCAGAACTGGGCCAGGCGGAGCGATTTTGGAAACGCTTCGACCAGATGGTCGACGGCCGATGCGAATTCCGATTCCCGGCGCGCCGCGAGCATGCTCTTCTTGGTGGAGGATAAGAGATCGACGGCCTTATCTTCCTGGCCGGCGCGAAGAAACTCAGAGGCGAGCGAGAAAAACTTTTCGGGCGAACCCGCCCCTTGGTTCGTCATGCGTTCCAGGACAGTGCGCGCGGTGTCCAGTTGGCCGGAGCGCATGAGGGCCTCGGCATAGGTCTCGAGGAACGTCGCGTCCTTTTCGGTTTCGCTCAGTGGCGCGAGCAGGGCCGCCGCGGCCGCCGCGTCGCCTTTGCGCAACAGCGCCTGGGCGTACATCAGGGACGCGCTGCGATCGTTGGGCATGAGCTTGTGCGCTTTGGCAAAATAATCAATCGCTTCGTCATCGTTTCGCGTGGAGAGCTGCCCGGCTCTCAAATATCCGCGCGCGGCGGCCGCGTGATTGCCCAGGCGTTCGGCCAAGTCGGCCACGGCGATGTGACGCTCGCGATTTTCCGAATCGATCTGCGCGACGCGCACGAAGCACGCCAGCGCATCGTCTCCTTTGTTGCTCAATTCATACGCAATGGCCGCGGACATGAATTGTTCGATGGCTTCTTCCGTGCGGTTTTGCTTTTGCAGGAGGAGGGCAAACCTCGCGACGCGTTCCGGAGGCTGCTGGTGCGGCTTCAAAAAGCGCACGTAAAGAGCGACCGCCTTGGGCTCTTCGCGCGGCGCGGTCAGGCGGTCAAAGAGCATTCCGTAGTAAACGGCCGCCCGGTCCGGCCGCTTCTGCATCGTGAACAGGTCGCCCAGCGACTGCATGGATTCGAGGTGGCTGGGAACGGCCGACAGCACCGATTGATAGGCCTCGATGGCCTCGTCGATGCGGCCCTTCTCGACGAAGCGCTTGGCCTTTTCCAGTTGTTTGACGATGTCCACGCTCATGCGGGCTCGGACGGTTTTCCTTAGTGAAGTTGCGACCGCGGACTCGCGGATCGACGTTGGCCAGGACAAAAATACTATATACCGCTGCGGCTTTGCGTGCCAAACCGATCGCGGCAGGGCTGCTCAATTCGGCAATTCCCTGCTGCTGACTTGAATGGCCGCAACTTAGGACTTAGCTGTGGCGGGCAAGCTTCAAATTAAGATGACCTATCGAGACCTATCCGACCTGCAATGCGAGAGCCGGTACGAGAATAGCTTCCGAATGGGCAGCCACTCGGGCAGGAACACGGTAATGGCCTGCATTCGTCAGCATCCCCCGGGGCGGAGAAAGAGCTCGGCGAGGCATGCTGCGCCATCGACTCTCAAGTTGACCGGGCGTTTCTCAATGAAGTAATCTTGGTCCTCCCGCCAGACGTTTCTCCGAGCGGTGCGTCATGAATAGATTCTGCCGAAGTTCAGCTCGAATACTCGCCTCACAAAAGGAGCGTTATGCCCAGAAAAATCGATCCGCTCAATAAAAAGCGCTACGGTTCAGTAACAGCGATGTTGACGGTGACCGACGTGAAGGCGGCAGCCGCCTTTTATCAAAAGGCATTCGGTTTTGCCAAACGGGGAATCATGAATGGCCCGGACGGCAATGCGATCCATGCGGAGCTGACGCTCCGTGGCACGACATTAATGTTAGGGCCGGAAATGCCGCAGATGGGTTCCCGCGCCGCGAAGACAATCGGCGCCTCGCCGGCAAGTCTGTACCTGCTGACGCAGAACGCGGACAAGGCGGTTGCGAAAGCTCTAAAGCTCGGGGCCACGTCCAAGGGGCCGGTGATGGATATGTTCTGGGGCGACCGCTGTGGAACCGTTGTCGATCCCGAGGGTTACAGTTGGATGGTTGCGACCCATATTGCGCAACCCACACCAAAAGAAATGCAACGGAAGATGAAGGAACAAATGGCCAGCCAACAGGCAGCCCGCGCTGCGAGCGGCTCCTGAACAGAATCCTTCGAGCGCCGCTGACTCCACTTATGCCGGCTAGGTCCCGGAAAACGGGATTGTCGGAGACTGCCCGCTTCTGACTTCGCCCGCGCTGCTTCCTGACCGCCACCTCTTGTGGCACACTGAATTGTTACGGAGCGGTTCAAGAATCCTGTTGGGCATCTGCCTGTTAAACTTGTGCCTGGAAATCGCTTCGGACAGGAGAATTTTGCCGGCGTGCGGGCGCGGGCTGTCCGCCTGTGGCGGG
>JBGQJJ010000012.1:0-20128 GCA_041498955.1 Terriglobia bacterium | reverse complement strand
AGATACCCGAGAGATCCGGCTTGCCGTCCGGGGTTTTCGGGGCCGGTGCCATCAGGTTGGGCTTGCCATCCGGCGTGCGGGGGGTTCCCGGGAGCGGCAGGCTCAGCCATTGTGCGGAAGCAGGTCCGGCCATCACAAACAACATTGCCAGCGCTGCTATCGACACTTGCCATCGTTTGGCCGCATCTGTGAGGAAAGTCATATGTCAACCCTCCGTCGTTTGCCTAAGCAGGGCCCCCATGGCCCGCAAAAATAAAAACTAGCTCACCTGTTCCGTCGCGCCGCCCGTTGCAATCGATATTTGCAGGGATTTCGGATTTCAATTTTAAGCAGAACCTTATGCCTGCCGCACTCTCGTGTCAAGCCCGGGGAGCAATGACCGGAGTTGGCGGCAAATGCGCTCGCTGGCGCAGCAGTCGCGGCGCCACATAGGAATTGATTGACTCGGCAGGCCGTTGCATTGAGGGATTTCCGTACGCAAATTAACGTGTGAATCTCCAAGTTCGAATCAGCGAGATTCGCATGTCAGAAAAATGCATCCAGGATGCAGAGGGGAAGTGCGCGTGCGGAAATGCGTGGACTCCCCTCCGGAGGGCGAGATGACTCAATCGGACCAGGCGAGATAGCCGGGAACGATGAGGCCGACCAAGGGCACGATCATCAATATGCCCCACCAGTTCGGTTTGTGCCGCGCCTCAGCGACGGCCATCCACACGATGATAAAAATCACGATGTTGACCAGCGGGATCAGAACCAGGATGAACCACCAGGCGGGCTTCCCGGCAATATTGAGCATCAGGAAAAGATTGGCGATGGGAATCCAAGCCAGCCAGGCGTTCGGGGTATTTGTCTTCGTGGCGATGGTCATAAGCGCCAGGGACATGTAGACGTAGACAACCGCAAAGAACAGGAAGAACGTCGCTCCAAACATCGGCATGATCTTTGGGTCCATGAAGTTCCTTCCCCCGGCGTTAGACGGAATGACGCTCCCGGCACGATCACGCCGGAATTTCCGATTTGGCCGGATTTTCCTGTTTGACAGCGAAACGGGAATGATTGTACACCGGCTTCGCCCATGCGCGCCTGTGTGGAACCGTGATTTTCCGGAGCGCTCACTAGGCGCCATGGACAATAAGATTCAGCGTATCCATCTCCCTCCAAGTCCCGGTCAAACGGCGTTATCGGAATTTGGGAATGCGCGCCGTTTGCCACCAAAGCTCCATTCCGATAAGAGTGCTCTTCAGGGTTATACTGCGCAGGAATTCCGAGCAGGTAATTTCTCGGCGCCAGTGCGCGAATCGCCGGCGGAAACTTACGCCGAACACGGAGGCGGTATGAAATCGATTGCCGTTGCGAGCGCCCCAGCAGATGCGCGTTCGAGGACGATCGCAGCACCGCAAGCATTTTTCGTTTGGCTTATTCCCATGCTCTATCCGCTGTCTCTTTCCGCCACGTTTCGCAGCGCGGAATTAACACGAGCGAATGTGGCGCTGGGGAGCGGTTTGCTAGCACTGGCCATCGCCTGGTCGGTGGCGGGACCCGTCGCCGGCTGGCTGGCACTTAACTACCTGGATCGCGACGAACTCGACCGCGGCCGAAACCGGCTGGTGGTGCATGGCGCGTTGCTCGCCGCGGTTACCCCGGCGTTATTCACTGCGATGCGGCGGATCAGCAGCAATCAGTCCATGGTCTGGTATCTCGTGACGGCGTTCACCGCACTGGCGGCCTTCGTGCCGGCTTCCGATTCCCCCAGTCCTGCCTCGACAACAAAGTTTCGTCACATTCATGCATCTTCCGCCATCGTGTTGGGCACCTTCGCCCTCGCGCACGTGTTCAATCATTCGCTGGCCATCATTAGTCTTGGAACGCACACGGCTGTGCTGCACTTGCTGAGATTGGTTTACCGGCAGGACGTTGCCCAGACCATCCTGATTGCCGCAGTCGGGGTGCAGGTGTGCACTGGACTCACGATGGTCTGGAAGTATTACCTGCGGCCCGCCACGCCACTGCGGAACCTACAGCTGGTTTCCGGCGTATACCTGGCGGTGTTTCTGGTCACGCACCTGATTACGGTATTCACGACACGGCAAAGTGGAATCGACACGGATTTCGTGTGGGCCTCTCACGCCCCCACCGGCCTGCTCGCGGGGTTATCTTTCGTGCCGCTACTGCCGCGTTATTCTTTAGCGGTGCTGGCTATCTTCGTTCATCTGGCCTGCCAGGCGCGCTGGAACCTCAGCCGCGTGATGTCCGAATCCGCAGCCCGCAAGGCGTCGTATAGCGTGATGGCCATAGGTGGGGCAGCTACGGTTGTTATCACCCTTGCTGCCTGTGGCGTGCATTTGATGAAATAAATTACCGGCGCAGGCCATTGCCCTGCTGTCCATCCTTTCGGTTCCTTGCCGAAGGGGCCGACTCCGATAAACGGGGCGGTCTCAATGAATCGATGCAACGCTTGCTCAAAGCCTTCCTGTAGGAGTCTACGAGGCTCATTCCGTTCGCGAGCGTTGATTCAAACGGAACACTGCCCTGGTTAGGTTCTGATTGGGTACTGCCTTACAGATCGATTCTCGAGGGGAAGTATAGTCAGATCAACCGAGCTTCGTAGATCCAACTGGAGGTCAATCTGACATCAATATCAAAACGGCCCACGAAGCGTGGGCCGCTCGGATGCAGGTGATCAGACGCATGTCAAAGAACTAGGAAATTCGGGGGGCAGTCCTGTCCGATAGCGGGCGCGGGTTGCCGAACTTCGCAACGAGCGCGATGGCGTCGCCGATGTCCTTGCAATCCTTCAGATTCATCCAATACTGGATGGCTTTCTCCGCCTGGTTCTTGTCTACTCCCTGGAATTCGGCTGCGCGGTGGTACTTCGCAAGGAGCTCGTCGTGCGTCATGGGTGGTATGGGACCGCCGGTAAACGCTTTCTCTTCTCCCGATTTCTTGCGGACCGTGAAAATATCCTTGTTTTCGAGATTCGGACTGAAGGTGATCTTGGCCATCAGTTCTCGCACCTTCGGATCCATGTATTTGTCTCTTGCGAAGGAATCGAAATAGATTTTCCCGTCCAGCAGCATCCGGGCCACGTTGTACGGAGCGCTGTGGTCGGCCGTCTCGCGATTCCGCGGGTCCCACTTCGGCGGATCGCAAATTTCCTGCCAACCGAAGTAATGAAACTGCACATCAATCGATTCGATCTCCTCGGGTTTGGTCCACTTCAGTATCTCCGGCGCAATCGTCTGGTGGAAAGTTTGATTGTTACCTTCGGTCGCAATGCGCTTATACCCTCCGCCATTCCCGTGGATCGCTTCAATCGATAGCCGGCCATCTGGACTGGCCGGTAACTTCAGGTCTCGAGTGGGCGGACCGATGTGCGCCCACAAACCGTCGCGGGCTTCAAACGGCATATGCGGACCCGTCATTCCCTCACGCGCCAGCATCGCTCCCCACACTCCGTTGCGCACTTGCTCGGCACTGTGCGTCCCCTTCCACATCGACTGAATGCCGATATGGCAGACGTACATGGGCATATGCGGCACCAAGGCCAGCGACAATGCATTGGCTAGGTGATCTTGATTCAACCCCATCAACTTTCCGCAGGCCATCGCCACCCCAACACTATGGTAGGGGCTGTCCCAGCCGTCCGGGTCGTAATTGCCCTTGCCGGTGTTTCCGATTGCATCGATGACCTCATAGCAGATCGCCATCGCGGCCATTACATCCGGGCCGCTCGAGTGCAGCGCCTCTCCCACCGCTAGAATCCCGCCAAACATTTCGTTGTTATGGGGGGTCGCATTGAAATCGGTGTTGCGAATCATAGCGCCGTTTGTAAAGGCGGCCATTTCGTAGGTGGTCTTTATGCCGTAGCCCATAACCGTGCACGGACCCGGCATCGTCTGCGACAACCGGGCGTTGATTCGAGCTGGCTCGCTCTCGAAGCCGGCATAAAGCATGCCGACCGTATCCGTCTGCAAATAATTGATCGTCTCGATGGTTTTCGCGTCCAGGTCCTTGAAAGAAAATCCGTGCACCCAGTCGACGATGCGGCGGCTGGACTCATCCATCGGACCGTTTCCCCAAGCCCGGCCCGAGTCGTTCACCCAGCCAGAGCGCGTCTTGGTGATGTAGAAGGGCTGTGCTGTCGTTATGACTTCCTGACTCTCACGGATATCGGGAAAATGTTGCTCCCGTCCGTGTTCTCGTGGAGCCAGGGGGCTTGTGGGCGAAATCGGCGGAAGCTGCTGCCCCTGCCGAGCGAATGCCGCGGGAGCTTTCAGCATTCCAGCCACGGCAGCTCCTGCGCCCAGCCTCATCAGGTCCCGTCGACCGAGCCCCGAGCGGCTTACCTTCGGGGCGATCTTCACATTCTTGAGACTTGTTGTCATGACCAGATCCCACCTCCTGTCAGGCTGTGGCGCCGGGCTGACTACTTTTCACGCGTCGGCACAGATCATAATGCATAACGGACAGGCCCTCAAGCATTGGAGACGTCGCGGCGATATCAAGCTGGAGCACCGGGACGATACCGGCAGAATGGTGGCCCAGTTCCCGATAAACGGATTATCAGAATGTGGCCCGTCAACCCAGGGGATATTTGACGCCTTTCGGTGGCCAGACTACCATGCGGCCCGCCATGCCAGGACCATCTTCCGGCGAGCTCCGAGTAGAGCCCGCGCCGGCTCCGCGCCGTTTTTTGTTCCCCGCTTTGCTTGTCTGCTTTTTCTTTTCGGGCGCAGCCGGATTGATCGATCAAGTGGTATGGAGCAAGGCGCTCGGACTGATTTTCGGCCACACGGCGTACGCGGTCGCCACGGTCCTTGCCGTTTTTATGGCCGGCCTTGCTTCTGGCAGCGCTTGGATCGGCGGGCGGAGCGAGCGCTGGGAACGGCCGATCGCGCTCTACGGATGGCTGGAGCTTGGCGTTGCCGCCACTGCCGCAATTTCTCTTGCGGGACTGGCCGGCGTCCGCGCGGCCTACGTGGCTGCGTATCCATTCGCTGCGGGGAGCGGCGCCATTCTCCTCACGCTGCGATTTGTCGGGTCGGCGCTGGTCTTGTTCCTGCCGACATTTCTGATGGGCGGCACGCTGCCCGTGCTGGTGCGCGGACTCACGCGGAATGCGGCGGAGCTTGGAGCGCGCCTGTCGCGCCTCTACTGGATCAACACGGCAGGCGCGGTTGCCGGAACATTCGCCGCGGGATTTCTCTTTCTGCCTTGGCTCGGTCTGCGGCGAACGCTTTTAATCGCTGTGGCGCTCAATCTTGCCGCCGGAGCGCTGGCCCTGATTCTCGCGCGCGAAGAGCCCGCGCCGGCATCCTCGGATGATTTGACCTGGCCGGAGAAAATGGAAGCGCCGCCTGCCTCCGCGCCATCGAGATTCTTCCTGATTTGTTTCGCTCTCGTCGGCGCGACGGCCATGTCCTACGAAATCGGCTGGACGCGTTTGCTTTCGACGCAGCTGGGCAGCTCCACGTACGCATTCACGCTGATGCTGGGCACGTTCCTCACGGGAATCGTTCTGGGGAGCGCTCTCTATGAGCGATGGAGCCGCCGCCGCGAGCCGGGCTCGACGACATTCGCCGTCACGCAGACTTTGACTGCGCTCGCCGCGCTCGCATTCCTGGTGTTCTTCGCGCGCCTGATCGAAGTACTCCCGCCGATTCTGCGCGCGACGCACGAATCGTTCCGCGGCCTTGTGCTGGCCCAACTTGTCACCAGCGCGCTGGCAATGCTGCCCACGGCCGTCGTTTTCGGATTCAATTTTCCGGCCGTGGTGGTGCTGATTGCAGGCCCGCGGCCGGCCAGTGGAACCGGCGCGGGCGCCGCGGTAGGCCGCGCTTATGCGTGGAATACTCTGGGCGCGATCGTGGGCGCGATTGCCGCCGGCTTCTGGCTGATGCCGCGGCTGGGAAGTTTTCATCTGCTCGCGGCGACGGCGGGAGTCAACCTCGCTCTCGCCACAGGGATTTCTATTGCATCCGCGCCGCGGCAATCTTGGAAAATCCTCGCCGTCGCGGGGAATCTTCTCTTGCTCATTGCCGCCGCCTTCGTCGGCTTCTCGAATTATTTTTACGATCCCGCGGTCGCGTCGTACAACACCGTGATGTATTGGAATCTCTACGACCGCCCGCTGACGCTGCGGGAAAACGCGCACATGCTGGACATCGTCTATTTCCGCGACGGCTTGAACGCCAACATTTCCGTCGCGAGAACCGGCGACTACATCGCCCTTCGCACCAACGGAAAAGTGGACGCCTCGAATCGGGATGCTACGACGCAGCTTCTCCTCGGCCATCTCGCGGCGCTCGCGCATCCGCCGCGCCGCGTGCTTCTGGTCGGTTTCGGCAGCGGCATGACCGCGTCCGCGCTCGTTCAGTATCCTGAACTGGAACGCCTGGACGTCGTGGAAATCGAGCCCGCCGTCGTGGGCGCCGCGCCGCTGCTTGCACAGTTGAATCGCAACGTGCTCCACGACCCGCGCGTCCATATGACGTTCGATGACGCGCGCAATTATCTGTTCACCACGCGCCAGAAATACGACTTAATTATCTCCGAGCCATCGAATCCCTGGATCGCCGGCGTCGCCACGCTCTTCACGCGCGAGTTTTACGCAGCCGTCCGCGGCCGGCTCGCTCCGGGCGGCGTATTCGTGCAATGGATGCAGGCGTATTCCCTGTATCCCGAGGATTTGCGCATGCTCTTCGCGACGTTCCTCGCTGAATTTCACGGCGCCACGCTCTGGCACGGCGACGCGCCGGACCTCATCCTGATGGCGCCGAGTCCTCCGTCCGGAGAAATTCTTCGGCGCACCCAGGCTCTGTTTGGATTGCCGGGGCTGCGCGACGATTTCGCGCGACTCGGCATGGAAGAACCCCCCGGACTATTCGGGTTCTACCTGCTCGATGACGCGAGTTTGCGGAAATTTTCTTCGGCCGCGGAATTCAATACGGACGATCGAACACTGCTCGAATATCACGCCCCGCGATCCTTGCTGGCCAAAGGCCTGGAAGACATGAACCGCGATGCGATTCTGCTGGAGCAAAAAAATATCCTGCCCGAGGATTTTCCGCCGGACGCGCGCGACGCGGCGCTCGCTGCCTCGGCCGCGACTTCGATCAATCAGGACGACGCGGGCGGCGCCGAGCGCTTCCTGCGCGCCCTCGACAATCGTCCGGCGACGGCCGGCATCGACACGATCCGCGGCCGCGCCGCGCTCGCCCATTCCCAATATCCATCGGCGTTCCGCGCCTTCGACGCTGCTTTGGCAATGGATCCCGGTTCCTTGAAGGCCGCATGGGGCCTGGCCGAAACCGACCGGCGCTTCGGCAATAATGAAAAGGCGCGCGAAGCATTAGAGCGAATTCTGGCGAGAGATCCCGGGAATTTGCGAGCGCTCGAATCGCTGGCAAAACTGGACGCGGATTTTTCGCGTTGGGCGGAAGCGGAGGACCTGCAGCGCCGCCTCATCGCGGCTGATCCACACGCGGGTGCGGCCGCGCGCGCGGAGCTTGCTGAAATTCTGCTGCGCGGAGACAAGCTGGACGAAGCCTATCGCGCCATGCTGGATTGTCTTGCGCAGGACCCGTACAACTATCAAACGCAACTCAACCTGGGCGAATTGCTGGCCAGGCGGGAAAAATGGCCGGAAGCGCGCCAGCACCTCGAATTCGTCATGCGCTATTTTCCAGACGAGGACGAGAAAATTTATCCCCTGCTGTTTCAAGCCGACAAAGCGCTAGGCGATCCGTCCGCCGCCGCCAAAGCCGCGCGCTTCGGCCTGCGGATGTTTCCAGGCAATTCGGAATTGCAGCGCCTGAATTTGCTCTTAGGTAGGACGGGCTTCAGCCTGTCGCTTTTCGGCCTCTAGCCCTGGGCCCAAGGGCGACAGGCTGAAGCCCGTCCTACAAAAAAAGGGCCGCCGAAGCGGCCCTCTCTTTGTACGCAACCTGCGATAGCTCGAAATAGGTTAGTTTCCGGTTGGCTTCGCGGAGGCTGCAATGGCCTTTGGTGCGCTCAAATAGCCCGAGATTTTCTTGTCTGTGACCTGGTTGACCACCAATTCCATCGGCTGGCGAGATCCGCCCGAGTAGAAGTAGATGGGTTCGTTGACGGACCGGTTCTTCTTTTCCAGGCGCGTGTCGTCGACGTACATCGCGATGGTGTACTGGTGCTTCTTGCCGCTGGCGCTGCGGAATTCGATCATCGTCTGGCCAACGTGTTCCTTCTGCCCCTTGGAAGTCAGCGTGAATTCATAGTAGTCGCGCTCGCCCATTCGTTTGAGCTGCTCGAGTTCTTCGTGGTTCCGCGCGATCAACTCGCCGTGCTCGCCGCGCAACTGTTCGATGCTCCCTTTGGTGGAGCTGAGATCGGTCTTCACGCCGTTGACGTCGGTGCCCAGCGCCTTTACGTCATCCGCGCTGGCCTTTGTGGCTAGCGTGCTTTGCACGTCATTCAGCTTCTTGGTGTAATCGGCGCGGCTCTGCTTCACCTGGCTGCGGGCATTCGACAGTTGTCCCTCGGTGAGTTTCAGCTTGTCACCCACCAGATTCACTTCGGACTGCAGCTCGGCGTTGGTGCGCTCGGCTTGCGCCATCCGCTGTGTGATTCCATCCTGACTCTGCTGGAAAGTCTTGGTTTGTGTCGCCAGCGCCTGCTCCGCATCTCGTGCGTGGCCGCCGGCATTCCATGCCAGGCCCACACCAACGAGAGAGAGAATCGCCAGCCCAACCACGGCTATTCCCATCCAGCGCGGTGAGCCCTCTGTGGTCCCTTGGTCGTTCATTTGATCCAACATTTTATTAATCTCCTTTGCGATTTCCCTCGCGATAGGGATAGTTGCATGCGTAGAACCAAATGCCAAATTGGTGGCTGCTGCCGGGCTATAGAACACTAAACAATGGACTTATCTTACTTTTGAGGGCAGATAATTCTCGGATGGCGGCAGGCTTTAACGTGTAAGTTTTACCCGCAAACATGGGTATATCCCCGATAAAGATTTGAATTCATTGCTTTTGACTGCTGACACACATATTCTGGAAATTATACAGGGGGCGTCTATCTGTAAGTCTCACAGGAGTAACAGATTAGGCAACTCTTAGGCAACTCGCGTACGATCGGCGGGGACGGGTTCCACTTCGCGGTCAAAGTAAACTTCAAGGGTGAGGGCTGCAGCATCAAAGATCGTGCGGCAATTCGGGCAGTAACTCAGGTGGCGTTGCACTTCGCCCGCGACTTCAGGCGCCAGCCGGCCTTCCAGGTACTCGCAAATTAGTCGTATCGTAGCCTTACAGGTAATGCTCACGGTGGTCCCCCGGTTCCTAGCAACGTTTAAACAAGCACGCCATAAGCCAAAGCGATTAATAGCCGGTAGGATTCATAAGGCTTTTATAATGAGTTGTTTAAGTGGGCTTCATGGGATTGGATTGCCCGCAGAAACAGGTTGAGGAGGGAGAATTTTTTCCCTCAGGCACGCATTCTTACCGCCGCGATGAGTCTTACTGAGCGTGGGGCTGACGGAGAAATATCGACCCTCTCTAACCCGGTGCAGCAGGACGATTTATCGAGTGATCGTCATGTTGCGCAGGACCGCGATGCGCTCTGAAAGCGGCGGATGAGTGCTGAACAAACCCGATAATACCTGGCCCGCGCTCAGAGGTGCAACGATGAACAAGGAAGCTGTTGCCGGGGGAACGTTCATGGGAATTCGTTTGTTGTAGGCGCCCAGTTTCTCGAGCGCGCTGGCGAGACCGTAGGGGTGCCCGACCATTTTAGCGCCGGAGGCATCGGCGGCAAACTCGCGCTGCCGGGAAATTCCGAGTTGGATCACTAGGGCGGCGATCGGCGCTACGAACAGCATCAAGAGCGCCGCGAGGCCTCCGCCATTGCGGTTGTCGCGCGAGTTGCCGTAGCCGCCAAAGATCATGGCCCAGCGCCCCATCGATGCGATCCACGTGATGGCGCCGGCCAGTGTGGCGGCAATCGAGGTGATGAGAATATCGTAGTTGCGGACGTGGGAAAGCTCGTGCGCGATGACGCCTTCGAGTTCGTCGTCAGTCATCAATTCCATCAATCCCGCGGTGACTGCGACGGATGCGTGGGAGGGATTGCGACCGGTGGCGAACGCGTTCGGCGCGGGCTGCGGAATCACGTACAGTTTCGGCATCGGCAGCTGTGCCTTGGCAACCAACCTCTCCATCACTTCGTACAAGCGTGGAAGCTGCTCGCGCGTTACCGGTTGCGCTCCGCTCGACCTGAGCGCGATCTTGTCGGAGAAAAAGTAGGCCACGCCGTTCATCACCACGGCGATGATCAGGCCGAAGGTCATCCCCTGCTGGCCGGCAATCGCGTCGCCGCCCAAAACCAGTAGCATCGTCAGGGCCGTCAGTAAGAAAAGAGTCTTTATCGCTCTCATGATTTCACCTAGATAAAGCCGTCAATTCAGTCTAGAAGCTTCCGCCGGGCGCGTCAACTTGAGGCGCGACCGGGCACTGGTTGAGCTTGTTTTGTGGGACAGCCACTCTTGGCTGTCCGCTTTCTCCCCGATGAAACTGCGCTGGACAGCCAAGAGTGGCTGTCCTACATGCAACTTACCGCCGGCGTCCGGATTTCGCCGTGGAAACGGCGTGTTCGGCTGCCTCCGGTTTTGCCGCGGGCTCCTGCGCGGCTTTCTGCTCCGTTCGCTCGAAGTGCATGCCGTCCGAGTTCGGGTCGATATCGACCCGCACCAAATCCCCCGGCAAAACGCTGCCATCGAGAATGCGCATCGCCAGCGGATCCTGGACTAGGCGCTGAACCGTGCGGCGCAGCGGGCGCGCTCCGTAGGCCGGATCGTAGCCGTCGCGGACGAGCCTCTCGCGCGCTGCGGGAGTCAGCTCGATTCGGACTTTTCTCTCCGCGAGCAGGCGCATCACTTTGGCAAGTTCGAGGTCGATGATCTTGTTGAGCTGCTCCTTCCCCAGAGGATTGAACAGCACAATGTCGTCGATCCGGTTGATGAACTCCGGCCGGAACGCTTGCCGCAGGGCTTCCATCGCTTCCTTGCGAGCGCGTTCCGGATCGCTTCCCGCCAGATCGAAGAGGGCGCTCGATCCGACGTTCGACGTCATCACCAGCACGGCGTTGCGGAAATCGACGGTGCGGCCTTTGCCGTCGGTCAGGCGGCCGTCCTCGAGAATCTGCAACAGAATGTTGAACACGTCGGGATGCGCCTTTTCAATTTCGTCGAAAAGAATTACGGAATACGGATGCCGCCGCACTTTCTCGGTGAGCTGCCCGCCTTCTTCATATCCGACGTAGCCTGGAGGCGCGCCGATCATTCGCGAGACCGAGTGCCTTTCCATGTATTCGGACATGTCGAGGCGGATCATGGATTTCTCGTCGTCGAACAAAAATTCCGCAAGCGCGCGAGCAAGTTCGGTTTTCCCGACGCCGGTGGGCCCCAGAAAAATGAACGACCCGATCGGCCGGTTGGGATCGGAAAGCCCGGCGCGATTTCGCCGTATGGAATTCGCGACGCGTTCCAGCGCCGAATCCTGCCCGATGACGCGTTGGCGCAGGCGCGATTCCATGGTGACGAGTTTCTGCGCCTCGCCTTCGAGCAATCGCCCGACGGGAATCCCCGTCCACTTGCTCACCAGCTTGGCAATGTCCTCCTCATCGACCTCTTCCTTCAGCATGCCGCCGTTCTTTTGCACGTCTTCCAGGTTTTTCTGCGCGGCGGCGATTTCCCGCTCGGCCGTCGCGAGTTTGCCGTAGCGGATTTCCGCAACCTTCGCGAGGTCGCCGCTCCGTTCTAGGCGCTGCTCCTCCGCCTTGAGCTGTTCGATCTGTTTCTTGACGCCGCCAATTTTGGCGATGGCGGTTTTTTCCACTTGCCATTGAGCTTTGCGCGCATTGGACTCCTCGCGCAGTCCGGCCAGCTGCGATTCCAGTTGCTTCAGCCGCTCCTTGGAATGGGCGTCCGATTCGCGGAGCAACGCCTGCCGCTCGATTTCGAGCTGCATGATGCGCCGCTCGATTTCGTCGATTTCCACGGGCAGCGAATCGAGCTGCATGCGCAGGCTCGCGCCGGATTCATCGATCAGGTCGATGGCTTTGTCGGGAAGAAACCGGTCGGTGATGTAACGATGCGACAGCGTGGCCGCCGCGAGAATCGCGGCGTCCTTGATGCGCACGCCGTGGTGCAGTTCGTAGCGTTCCTTCAGGCCGCGCAGAATCGCGATCGTGTCCTCGACGGAAGGCTCGGCGATCAGGACGGGCTGAAAGCGCCGCTCGAGCGCCGGGTCTTTCTCGATGTATTTTCTATATTCATTGAGCGTGGTCGCGCCGATGGCGCGCAATTCGCCGCGCGCCAGGGCGGGCTTCAGCATGTTGGAAGCGTCCATCGCGCCTTCGGCCGCGCCCGCGCCCACCAGCGTGTGCAATTCGTCGATGAACAGAATGATCTGCCCTTCGGATTCCGTGATTTCCTTCAACACCGCCTTCAAGCGGTCCTCGAATTCGCCGCGATATTTCGCGCCGGCGACGAGGGCGGCGAGATCCAAAGCCACAACGCGCTTCGGGCGCAGCACTTCGGGCACATCGCCCGCCACGATTCGCTGCGCGAGGCCTTCCACCACGGCGGTTTTTCCGACGCCGGGCTCGCCGATCAGCACCGGATTATTTTTCGTGCGCCGCGCGAGAATCTGCATGACGCGGCGGATCTCATCGTCGCGCCCGATCACCGGATCGAGCTTGCCGCGCCGCGCCAGTTCGATCAGGTCGCGCCCATACTGTTCGAGCGCGCGGAAGGTCGATTCAGGATTTTGCGACGTCACGCGATGGCTGCCGCGCACCGACGTCAACGCCTGCAGGATCGCTTCGCGCGAGGCGCCATACTTGGCCAGAAGCTCCACGGCCTCGTCCTTGCGAATGGTGGCGATCGCCAGCAGGATGTGCTCGGTCGAAACGTATTCATCCTTGAATTGCTCCGCTTCGACGAAAGCGCCCTCGAGGACTTTGTTCGCTGCCGGGCTCATTTGCTGGTGCACCGCTCCCGTCACTTTCGGGATGCGCCCGAGACGCGTTTCAATTTCGCCCGCGAGGGTGTCCGGACGCACGCCCAGGCGCTCGAGCAGTGGAGGGACGATGCCATCGTGCTGCGCAACGAGCGCGCCCAGAAGATGCAGCGGCTCGATCTGCTGATGATCGTGCCGCCCCGCAATGTCCTGGGCCGATTGGACGGCCTCCTGAGCTTTCAACGTGAATTTGTCGAAACGGACCATTTGTTCTTACCTCGCATTTGGAAAACTATGGGGCCGGTTTTTCCGACCGGCCCCAGGGCATCGCGACAATCCGCCATGCGGCGCGGGAAATTTACTTCCCGTTGTTCGCGGCGTTTACTGTCACTTTCACCTGGCGCGGTTTGGATTCCTCGCGCTTCGGCAGGGTGACGGTCAGCACGCCATTCTTGTATTCGGCGCCGATCGCCTCCGCATTCACCGTGTTCGGCAACGAGAAGCTGCGGCTGAACGGGCCGTAGGTGCGCTCGACGCGCAGGAAATTTTCCTCCGAGACGGACTTTTCAAACTTACGCTCCCCGCGGATCGTGAGCAAGTTGTTCTCGACGCGTACGTCGATGTCCTTCTCATTCACGTCCGGCAAGTCCGCCTTGACCACCAGTTCATTCGGGGTCTCGTAGATGTCCACTGCCGGTGCCCAAGTCGTCAAAGCCGACTCCTCAGGGTGATTCCGGAAGGATTCGTTAAAAAGCCGGTTGAATTGGTCCTGCAGGGTGGAAAGTCCACGAAAGGGTTCGAGACGAGCAATTGTAGCCATGGTTCTGTATCCTCCATCGAATCGTGTTTATATGTAACTGCATGCGAATCATAAAATATTAGTGTGTTGTTGTCAAGTAGTTTATTACCAGCCTAATCTGGCCAGTTTTTCCATTATGCCTATGTAATATAATGACTTAATTCTGCCCCGCAAACATCTAATTGCACTCTGCGTAGTGAGTGCCTTATAGTCTCGGCACCAATCCATGCGCCTTTCGGACTTCCAATTCGAGCTTCCTCAGGAGCTTATTGCTCAGCAGCCGCTCCCCCTGCGGGATGCGTCGCGCATGCTGATCGTGGATCGCAAGCGGTTAAGTTGGGAGGATTCGGAATTTCGCGCGCTGCCGGACCTGCTCCGCGGCGATGAACTGATCGTGGTAAACAACGCGCGCGTCATTCCGGCACGTCTATTTGGCCGCCGGGAAGGGATTCGCTCGGGAAAGCCGGGCCACAATCGCCGCACGGCGCGCGAATTCTTGTCCTCGCCAATCGAAGTTCTCTTGACCAGGGAAATCGCCCCGCAGGAGTGGGAAGCTTTGGTCCGGCCTGGGCGGAAGATTCGCGTGGGAGAGCGCGTCGAATTTGGAGACGGAGAACTTTCCGCCGAAGTGGTCAGCCGCGGCGAGTATGGGCTAAGGCGAATCCGGCTAACGGCGAAGGGAGACGTGACGCAAGCGATTGAACGGCTTGGCCACGTTCCTCTGCCCCCTTACATTTCGCGCGAGGACGAGCCTGCAGACCGCGAGCGGTACCAGACGATCTTTGCCGATCATCCGGGGGCCGTAGCGGCTCCGACAGCGGGCCTGCATTTTTCTCCCGCGATTCTAGAGCGGCTGCGGCAGCGAGGCGTCGAAATCGCAGCGATCACTTTAGAGGTCGGCCTAGGCACCTTCCAGCCCATCCACGAAGAGGAGATCGAGCGGCATCAAATTCATTCCGAGCGCTACGAAATTCCCGAAGCCGCGGCCGCCGCGATCTGCAAGGCGCGCCGCGACGCCCGCCCGATTCTCGCTGTGGGGACAACCGTAGTGCGCGCGCTCGAGGAGGCCGTGGAGAAGTCCGCCACCCGGCACGGGGAAAAGTGGGACCCGGTAAATTCTCTTATTGAGCCTGGCGCCGCGGAAGCTGGCATTTTCATCAAGCCGGGCCACACGTTTCGCGTGGTCGATCAACTCCTGACGAATTTCCATCTGCCGCAATCCACTCTGCTCATTCTGGTCAGCGCGTTTGCAGGGCGCGAACTCATTCTGCGAACGTACCGGCACGCGGTCGCATCGAAATACCGCTTTTATAGCTATGGCGATTGCATGTGGATTAGGTAGATTCCCCGGTGGCGGGCCATGCTCCGTCAAGGCAGTTCCCAGGATCTAACCGCCGCGCGGCAGCCTGCGGTCAGGAGGAATGAAGCAGAGGGGAGGACGAGTGATTCGTCCACGACAAGATGCGGTGCCGCAAGGCCCCCAAATATTTGTTCACGATATTTTGACGGTCGAGAAATGGCAAGGCGGGGGAACGCCGGCGTCCCAGCTTCAGTCGCGCCTGTTGAATGCGAGTATTAGGCCCCAGTGATGCCAGCCCCCTATCCAGGGTGATGAGCGCTTCCTCCCGCTGTCCAGCGGAAGTATAGACCTCCGCCAGGTTCAAATAGAGTTGCGCCTCATTGTGTTTCATGCTCAGGGCCAATTCGCAAAGTTTCAGTGCGGGTTCCCATTTCCTTTGTGCACGGGCCAGCGACACGCCGACAAACGAGATGTAGTAGGGGTTGTTTTTCTCCAAGTCGGCGGCTTTGCGGAAGTGCTCGAAGGCGTCGTTTGAACGCGCGTCGCGCAACAATCGCACGCCTTGTTTGAATTCTGTAAGAGCTACGCTGTCAGTCATCATCGATCTCCAACTCGGCGGGATGGCCCCCCACTGGCAAGAGATTACAAGGACCTGCGAGAGGAGGTCTACTGTACTTATGGACAGAACAAGGCGAGGGCCAAAGTGCGCCTCGGACCGAAAATGGGCAGGTAGCAAGTTTGCTATGTCGAGGGCAGGGAAAGGGTACGATCTGCGGGCTAGACATCCAAATCACACATTCCATTCCATTTAAAGCGAGCGCAACAGTCGAGGCCGTGGCGCCGCCCCACATACGCCGAGCGAGCGCCGGAAACGGATAGTGTAGAATGCCATCCGCGTGGAACTCCCCGATGCCAACGCCGGTCGAATTGCAATGCCCCGCGAGCGCCCCACGCTCGAAGGCCTCCAGAAGGTTCTCGAGGCCATCGCCGGCGACCCGCGGATTCCCCCGAATTTCGCGGATTGGATTCGCGATACTCTGCGCTACGGTGGGCGAAAAATTCGCATCCTGCGGTACATCCTGGCGCACACACCGGAACATCAACCGCCGCGGCTGCTCGACGTTGGCGCGCAATTCGGCGCGCTGGCGATTTACGCGACCGAGCTCGGCTGGCGCGCCGCGGGCGTGGATTACGGAATGTACGCAAAAGCATTTCGCGAAACCGTCGCGGATCGCGGCGTCGAGTATCGCGAGTGCGATCTCGGGCGCGAGCCGCTGCCTTTCGCGGACCATTCGTTCGACTTCGCAACGTACACGGACGTGATCGAGCATCACGAGTTTTCGCCCAAACGCGTGCTCGCCGAAATTCATCGCGTTCTCGTTCCCGGCGGCCGGCTGATCCTGGCGACGCCGAACCACGCGTCCATTTACAACCGGATCAAGCTCTTCTTCGGCGCCAGCGTGAACGATGATTTCAATTATTTTTTCAACACCACCGCGGACGCGAAAACCTATCCCGGCCATCATCGGGAATTCACGCGCGCGGAAATCAGATCGGCGCTGGAGCAGACGGGTTTCCGCGTCCTCGAATGCCGCGTGATGGACGACGATCTTGAATCGCTGCGGAATTACCGGCGGCGCGCCGGCCGCGCGAAATCCATTTCCGATTCGCGCGATTTTGTAATGCGTTTCCTCGGAGCAATTTGGTCGATGCTGCGCATCCCATTGGGCCGCTGGATTTGGGCAGTCGGCGAGAAGAGGCCCGCGAAATAGGCCAGATTATTCCCCACGCATGCGCAATCCCTGATTTCGTCTATAATCGGGGCGGCTCGCGGGTGTGGCTCGAGTGCGCCATTAAAGATGCGATTTCTTCTGTTAAGCGATATTCATGCGAATGTCACGGCGCTCGATGCCTCCCTCGAAGCGGTTAAGGGACGTTGGGAACGCGTCTTGTGCCTGGGCGACATCGTCGATTACGGGCCCGACCCGAACGAAGTGACCGAGCGCGTGAAGGAACTTTCCCCTGTCATCATTCGTGGCAATCACGACAAGGCTGTCGCGGGCCTGACCGACCTTGAGGATTTCAATCCCGTGGCGCAACTCGCGGCGCAATGGACGCGCCGGCAAATGCGGCCCGGCAATCTGGAATACGTCAAGCAATTGCCCGCCGGGCCGATTTCGGCGGACGGCATCACGCTGGTTCATGGAGCCTACGAGGATGAGGATGAATACGTCTTCGTGCCGGGGCAGGCCATGGGCGGGCTTCTGGAATCGCCCACGGACGTAACCTTTTTCGGGCACACGCATCATCAAGGCGGTTTTTCCTACCGCGCCGGGCAAATTGGCATGATTCAGCTTCGCCCGGATCATGGACCGAAGTTCGCGGCCCTGCGCATGGAACCGGGGACGCGCTACTTGCTGAACCCGGGATCGGTCGGCCAGCCGAGGGATGGCGATCCGCGCGCTGCGTTTGCCATCGCCGATCTGGATCACCACATCATTGAATTTTGGCGCGTGCCGTATGATATTGCCGCTGTTCAAAAACGCATGGAGAAGGCAGGCTTGCCCTTTCCGTTGATCGAGCGGATCGGAGCGGGCCGCTAGCCGGCATTTTGTAGCGCCCGCCTTCAGGCGGGCATCGTAGATTCAAGCACAGGCCCGCCTGAAGGCGGGCGCTACATAAACCGAAGCTGGAGGATTTCCGACTTGATGCCCACAGAAGAACGCAGTCGTCTCCCGGTCGCATTTCTGGTCGGTATTGTCGTCGTGTCTTTGCTTGTCGGCGGAGCCATGCTGGTCAGCAAATACTCAACTCCGGCCGGTTCGGAAGTCGATAAGCCGCTGCCGGCGGGGCCGGCCGAAAAGGCCTATGCGCCGCAAATTCATTTTCTCGAGCCCAAGATGAGCCGGGCGGCGAATTTCCTGAATCAGGAAGTAACCTACGTGTTTTGCACGGTCGAGAACGGCGGCGACCGCAAGATCCAGCAAATCGAAATCACGATTGAATTCCACGACCCTTTCAACCAGGTGATCCTGCGCGACAAGCAGCGCCTGTTTCTTCCCACCGCGTCGCCCTTTCTTCCCGGCCAGCAAAGGGACGTTCAGATTCCGTACGAACATATTCCCCCGCAGTGGAACATGGTCTTCCCGTCGATTGTCGTGAGCGGGCTTGCATTCAAATGACTGCCGGCGCTACCCAATCCATTTGTCACGAAAAATGACTTCCCCTTTTCGCTTTCCTATTCGATAATTTGCGCTCATGGAGCTGGCCGGCGAATTGCGACGGGCCCTCGATGGTCTTTGCGCCGTTGGAGCGCCCGAAGTGCGGGAAAATGGGGAATGGCTGGCGGGGCTCGAAGGGGCGCAATACGAAGTGAGCGCGCAGGGCGAAGCGGCCCTGTTGCACTTGTGGAGCGCCCAGCAATCCCTGGTTCGCCGCGTGCTCCGCGTCGCCGAAGAATCCAGCGATCGCGTCGTGCTCGAAGTGAGCCGGCTGGGCTTCTCGAGACACGCGCAGCTGGAGTTCGTAGCGGGCGGCGCCCCTCGCGAAACGCGCCGCGTGGAGCGCGAACAATTTTCCAGCCGCCTGCGCCGGATCTTGACGGATCATTTCCCCGATGAAACCGTGGAGTCGCTGGCGGTCGCCGCGGACCTGCACCATTCCATTTCGGGCTCTTACACGAGAGGCATCGTCCGGCGCGGGTCGGAGGCTTATGCCGTGCTTGGGGTGTCACCCGATGAGGATAGCGCCACGATCGACGGCATCCTGACGTTCGGCCTGATCTGGCTGCAGCACACGCGGGATCGCGCGCGGCGGTATTCGGTTCACGGGTTACGCCTGTTCTTGCCGCGTGGAAGCTCCTCCATCACGGCGCATCGGATGGCCGCCCTCGCTTCTCCTCAGGAAGTCGAGTTGTACGAATACGAACCGCTGTACTGGCGCGTCCGGCGAATCGCCCGATCGAGCGCAGGCAATCTGGTCACCTGGATTGTGCCCCGCCGCGAAATCGAGCAAGCGATTGCCGCCGCGATGCCGCTGGCGGAACGAATCCGGCGCCTTGCTCCCGAGGCCATACGCGTGGGTGTGGCTCCCGCAACACAGGAAGTGACGTTGCGCTTTCGAGGTTTGGAATTCGCGCGCTGGCGTCAGGGAGCGATGTGGTATGGACTGGGCGACCGCCAGGATCCGCTGACGCCCGACAAATGGCCCGCTCTGGAAGCGCTTGCCCGGCAGCTCGAAACGCACCGCCATCCGCTCGCTTCGGACACAAAACAGCGCCTCTACCGTGCGCAGCCGGAACGCTGGCTGGAAACCATGGTGGCCGCCGACCCGGCGCGAATCGATGCGCGGCTCGATCCGCGGCACATTTACGCGCAGGTTCCGGCGTTTTCTTCCGGCGACCGGGGAATTATCGATTTGCTCGGAGTCACGCGGGATGGCCGGCTGGCCGTTCTCGAACTGAAAGCTTCCGAGGACATTCAACTGGTGATGCAGGCGGTCGACTACTGGCTGCGGGTGCGCTTTCACCACGAACAGGAGGACTTTTCCCGGTACGGATATTTCCCGGAGGTCCGATTGAGCGCGAAACCCCCGCTGCTCTTTCTAGTGGCTCCCGGATTCCGGTTCCATCCCTCTATAGATATCGTCTTACGATACTTATCCCCGGAAATCGAAATCGCCCGGATCGCCCTCGCGGAAAACTGGCGCCGTGGTTTGCGAGTCGTCTTCCGGCAATAGGGAACCCCTCTACGCGAAATCCCTCGAATTCCCTGCAAAAAGGGGCGTAAAAAAAGAGAAGCAGCCTTGGCAGAGCCAACGCTGCTTCCCGGGGTGTGTCCTTGAAGTGGTTTGTCTATTTAGACGCCGAGAATGTGAAAAGGTTGCACAGATTAGAAAAATTTTAGATGAACAACGATTTTCTGATTTCGGCCGATGGATAGGGAGATCCCTGTAGGGATTCAAACCTCAGTAAAATAAATACTTGCGCCACTTTTCATCTTTGTTGCCGATCAGGCGCATCAACTGCCGGGAGGT
>JBGQJJ010000011.1:0-20436 GCA_041498955.1 Terriglobia bacterium | reverse complement strand
CAAAGAATAAGAAAAAGGGAATTGTCAAGAAAAGGCCAAATCTGATTCGCCGGCAAATTCCTATCTCTCTCGCAATTCCTTTTTTTCTTTTATCAGTGTTTATCTGTGTTCATCTGTGGATAAAGGATTCTTCATGACTACGCAGCCCAGACAGGCGACGCGCAGTGAAGAAGTGGTTCGCAAGCACAAGGAATATATCTGGCCGGCGGTCACGAATTTTTATCAGCAGCCGCTGGTGGCCGATCACGCGTCCATGCAACACGTGTGGGACGTCGAAGGCCGCAAGTATCTCGATTTCTTCGGCGGCATTTTGACCGTCTCGGTGGGCCACGCCAATCCCAGGATTACGGGGCCGGTCAAGGCGCAAGTCGACCGGCTGCAGCATCTCTCCACGCTTTATCCTAACGAAGCCATCGTTGCTCTCGCCGAAAAAGTCGCCCAGATTACGCCGGGCGCGCTGCAGTCCAGTTTTTTCACCAGTTCCGGCACCGAGGCGAATGAAGCCGCGATCCTCCTGGCGCGCATGGCGACCGGCTCCTTCGACATCGTGGCCCTGCGCCACGCTTATTCCGGCGGATCGTCGCTCACTAAGAGCGTGACGGCGCAGGCCCCGTGGCGGAAATCGGGAGTCATCAGCTTCGGCATCGCCCACGCGATCAACCCTTACTGCTACCGCTGCCCGTTGGGCTTGAAATATCCCGATTGCGAAGTCGCCTGCGCAAATGACGTTGAGAATCTGATCCAGACAGGCACCAGCGGCCACATCGCCGCCTTCATGGCCGAACCGATACAAGGAGTGGGAGGATTCATTACGCCGCCGCCGGAATATTTCAAGATTGTTTTCAAGGCCGTAAAAAAGTACGGCGGACTGTTCATCTCCGATGAAGTGCAGACCGGCTTTGGACGCACCGGAAAGAAATGGTTTGGCATCGAACACTGGGAAGTGACTCCGGACATCATGACGTGCGCCAAGGGCATGGCCAACGGAGCCCCCATCGGCGCCACCATCACCACAAAAGAATTGGCCGCATCGTACCAAGGGCTGACGATTTCCACGTTCGGCGGGAATCCGGTGACGTCGGTGGCGGCAAAAGCAACGATCGAATTCATCGAAGAGGAAAAACTTCTCGAGAACGCGGAGACGATGGGCAACTATTTCCGCGGCAAGCTCGATGAGCTGCAGCGGAAATATCCGGTGATCGGCGATGTGCGCGGCAAAGGTCTGATGCTGGGGCTCGAACTCGTGAAGGATCGCGAAACCAAGGAGCCTGCTGCCGAGGCGACTACGCAATTTCTCGAACGCACGCGCGAGCACGGATTGCTAGTTGGCAAGGGCGGCCTGTACGGCAACGTCATCCGGCTCTCGCCCATGCTGAATATCGGCAAGGCGGATGTGGATGAGGCCGCGCGGATCCTCGATAAATCATTCGGGGAAATTCAAATCTAATGGCATCAGCCTGAATCTATTCCCACATGGTTTCCATGACCGACAGTACAAGTCAGTAGATTCCCCTTACTGCAACCCTCCAGGATGACCGCCGCAACACATTCCATTTAAGCTCGCTAACTTAATTAAATTCAACGCATGGAACGACCATGTTTCTATTTGGCACACTTCCTCCAATTCCCATGTTCCAGATTGGACTTAAGGCTGATACCGTAAATCTAGGTTCACTCACAACGGAAAGTGGCGGCCACCGTCTCCCCGGAATTCCTGCTCCGGGGTTTGTTGTTGCCATACTGAGAACTTCATGAAGAAGAAAAAGCTGGGCGAAGTAATGCGTGACCGGGGAATGATTTCCTCAGCAGACCTCCAAAAGGTCATTGGGGAACAGCAGGGAAAGGTCATCCACCTCGGTGAATTGATGCTGGAGCGGGGCCTGGTTGCCAAGGATGACTTGGGGGCGGCCCTGGAAGAAGTATCCCACATCCCCTACCTGGACTGCGGCTCGATCCTGCCGGACCCAAGCAGCTTGAAGTTGGTGCCCCGTTCGATGGCGGAGCGCCTGTGCGTCCTGCCCGTGCGAAAGGAACAGAATCGCCTGATTGTCGCCATGGCCGCGCCACAAAACCTTGCCGCCTTGGACGAGTTACGCTTTACGACGAGCTTTGAGATTTCCCCGCGTCTCTCCTTTCGGATCGAGCTGCAGCAGGCCATCGACAAGCATTACGCCAGCGAAGGGGGGCAAGGGTCTTCCTACGGGACTGTCCGCGGGGCGGAGAGAACGGAATTTGAAGAATTGGAGTTCATTTCCACCAGTTCGCGGCAAGCCACTCAGGAGGCCATCCAGGAAGTACAGGCCGATCTGCAGCAGAAAAAAACTCCGGCCGTGCGCCTGGTTTCCGAGGTGATTCAAGTGGCCATGGCCAAGCGGGCCAGTGATATTCACATCGAGCCGCGAGCCTCCGACACCGTCGTGCGCATGCGCGTGGACGGCGTGTTGCACGATCATCAATTGATCCCGCGAGCCCTGCAAAACTCGCTCATCTCGCGCGTCAAGATTCTCTCCGATATGGATATCTCGGAACGCCGCTCCCCTCAGGACGGGCGCTTCATGGTTTCCGTGGGCGAACGGCAGCTGGATTTGCGAGTCTCGACCTTGCCGACACAGTACGGAGAAAAAGTGGTGATCCGGTTGCTGGAGACGAGCGCACCGCTGACCTCTTACACCGATTTGGGTATGCCTGCCGACGTTGCCGGGGGGCTGAATGAGCTTCTATCCGCGCCTCAAGGCATGCTTCTGGTGACCGGCCCGACGGGCTCGGGCAAGAGCACAACTCTTTACTCTTCGCTCCACAAACTGCGCAAGGCCTCGGTCAACATCGTCACGGTGGAAGACCCCGTCGAGTATGTTCTTCCAGGCATCAATCAAGTGCATGTCAATACCAAGACCGGCCTGACCTTTGTGAGCTGCCTGCGGTCCATTCTCCGCCAGGATCCGAACATCATCATGGTGGGCGAGATTCGCGATAAAGAGACCGCGGAAATCGTCATGAAGGCGGCGCAAACGGGCCATCTGGTGCTCTCGACGCTGCACACCAACGACAGCGTTTCCGCGATCGTTCGCCTCCTCGACCTTGGCATTCCGGGCTACCTGATCAGTTCGTCCGTGACAGGCATCCTGGCCCAGCGTCTGGTCCGCATGCTCTGCCCCTGCCACTCTCTCCAGCCTGCGACTCCGGATTTTCAGGCGCGGCTGGCCCTAGTGGGCATGTCCAAGCTCCCGATCAAAATGGCTGTGCCCGTGGGCTGCGATAAGTGCAACCATACCGGTTACGCCGGCCGGATTGGAATCTATGAATTGCTGCGCGTGGATGAGTCCATTCGCACCATCGTTCGCACCGGGGGGAGCATCGACCAGATTCGCGACACGGCGAGGGCGCGCGGGATGCGCCTCATCCAGGAAGACGCCTGGGAGAAGGTTCTGAACGGCACGACGACTCTGGAAGAGATCCTCCGGGTCGTACCCATGGAACCTGTTTCGTATCTGGAATGCGCTAAGTGCAATCAGCGCATTCTTCACACATTTAGTTATTGCCCGTCGTGCGGGACGCGCTGCGCGGCCAGGTCCTCCGCGAACCGGCCGCAGAAGAAACATTGGATTCCAGAAGAAGTCCGCTGATCATGGACAGAAAAGAAGATAAATCGAACACGGAAATCCGGCGGGATGCACGCTATCCGCAGCTCAGTGAACTCTCCATGATTTACGAAGGCTTCGAGGAAGACGTTTGCGTTCGCCCGCCGGATCTCAGCCCTCATGGCATGTTCATCAACACAAGCACGGAGTATCCCGAAGGCGCGGTCCTGAAACTGCGCTTCAAGCTCTCGCGAACCGGCGTGGTGATCCAGACTCGGTGCGAAGTCCGCTATTGCCTCAAGGGGGTAGGGGTGGGCGTCGAATTTGTCGCCATGCCACCCGAATCCGTTCGTGCAATCGAAAATGAAATTGGAGTTGTGACAAGGAATTCGTAGCTCGCTCTTACCTGCCGCCGACAGTGCCCTTGCGCTCGTCTCTCGAAGCGCCGGTGGCGGAACAGTCGTAAAGGAAAGTTATGCTGCTCCAAAATCCTGAAGCCACGAAGGCGCAATCGCGACAGCAACGGGAGCGCTGTGAACGGTTCGCCGCCGCAACTGCCGATGCCATTGGAGCCGCCGGGCCATGTCTGTTTTCCCTGCTCCCTTACCAGGAGCGAGTCCGGCTAGCCGCGAGCTGGTATGACGCTTGCGCCCAAGCCATGCTGCGCGGTAATTTTGCCTCGCTCGACGAATGGATCCGGCAACAAGCGTGCCTGACGGCGGAAGAAAATTTTGAGATGGAAGATCTGCTGCAATTGCTGCGCATCTGCCGCCGATCCGCCATTGCGATCGACGGATGGGACGAAGATGTCTTTTCCGCCGTGGACGACGTCATCAACGAAGGGCTCGTCGCCATTCGCGCGAAAGTTTCATGGAATATTCCCGATCGTTTGAATTATCTGAAAGAGGCGCAGAGCGTACGCGCGAAGCAGCCGGGGTCAAACGCGCACGATTCACTCGAGTGCGCGGGCGGCCGTGAAGGCGAACGCCGCGTAGCCGGCCGCAATCAACTGGCTCTGCCCATTCGCGTTCGCTGCGCCACGGAACAAAGCCAGCGCGATGAGACCACACACACGCAGAATGTTTCCCTTAGCGGCCTCTATTTCCGGACTCAGGAAAATTATAAGATCGGATCGAACTTGCGGATAACTTATCCCTACTGGACCGGCCCCGGAAGCATAAACAAGGAATACGCCGCGCGTGTTTCCCGCCTGGATCGATTGCCGGACGGGTCCTGGGGCGTCGCCGTGGAATTCCTGCAGAGTCTGCGGCACAAGACCCGATAGCCGGCCTCTCGGACGTAACCCGCTCCACCCCATTTCATGCCACGCAAGTACGCGCTGGATCGGCCTTGGCGTAGAAAGCTTTATTATTGCCAACCCGGTGATCTACAATCAGTATCCTGAAGCTGCCGAAAATGTAAAATTCGGGCGGCTGCTCATCACAACCAAATGGCGACGACACCCAGCCTTTTCCCCGATCCGACGCGCGAAATTTTTTTCGACATCGAAACGCTCCGCCTGTCGCATGAGGTCGAGGGAGGCTGGTCGAGCATCGCGCGCTTCGGCCTCGCCGTCGCCGTGACCTGGGACGCGCAGAACCGCTTCCGGCGCTGGTTTGAGGCGGATGCCAAGGCGCTCATTGCCGAGCTCGGCCGGTTTGACCGCATCGTCTCCTTCAACGGCGACCGCTTCGATTTTGAAGTTCTGAGCGCTTATCAGCCGGTGAATCATCTGCTCGGCAAATCGTTCGACCTGCTGGTGGATTTGCACCGGCGTCTTGGACACCGGATCAAGCTCGACGATCTGGCCCGCGAAACTCTGGGAAATAAGAAAACGGGAAACGGATTGGACATAGTCCAGTGGTGGCGCGAGGGCCGCAAGGAAGAAGTTTGTAAGTACTGCGAGAACGACGTGAAATTGCTCGTGGACCTGGTGGAATTCGCGCGCAGGAATAAATACGTGGTCGTGAAGTCGCGCCAGTTGCCCGTCGACTGGCCCTGAGGTGCGGCAGTTGGCACGCATCGTTCATCGCGCAAAATGGTTTTTCGGGATCGCGGGAATATGTCTCGCACTGATGAGCGTTTCCCGCGCCGCCGACAAGGAAAAAATTGTCTGGAAGCCGATCCCCGACGCGATTCTTCAAGTGGATTCCCGCGCGCCGAAGGTGTGGAATGTTTTTCAGCCCGGGAAAAAGTTTGATCCGCTCCTGTTGCAACTCGGCTCTCGCTACCTGGTGATTTACGTTCGCAATATGCAAGTGTATGAAATCAAGCCCGAACAGCTCGAACACAAAGGGGATGATCTATTGTGGCGCGAAGCGGACAAGCCGGCGAAGCCCATGGCGACCTCGGATTGGAGCACCAAGGATGTCGGTTCGGCATCGCGCATTCTGGTGAAACTTGCCGACGAAGGACGTGTGATTAATATTCAGATTCCTCAAATGCCCGATCTGCGGCGCGGGATCTACTGACGGGTGAGCGCCGCGGAACATCCCGGCCAGGACGGCATCCACTCCGGCGTTCTTGACGCCGAAACCATCCGCTCCAGTTCCCTGTATAACGAAGACCTCGCGCCGATTCCCGCCTCGCGACGCAGTTGGAGCACGTACAACTACGCGGCGCTGTGGATCGCGATGAGCGTCAACATTCCCACCTACTTGTTGGCGAGCGGCATGATCGCAGCCGGAATGAACTGGAAGCAGGCCATCTTCACCGTGTTTCTGGGAAACGTGCTGGTCCTCGTGCCCATGCTGCTCAACGCCCATGCCGGCGCCAAATACGGAATTCCCTTCCCCGTATTTGCGCGCGCGTCGTTTGGCGTGACCGGCGCAAATGTGCCGGCGGTTCTCCGCGCGCTGGTGGCGTGCGGCTGGTTCGGGATCAACACCTGGATCGGCGGCGAGGCCATCAACGCCATGGTGATCGCGCTCGTTCCTGCGTGGAAAACTTTTGCAAATGGTGTGTGGATCTGTTTCGCTTTATTTTGGATGCTGCACGTGATTGTTATCGTGAAGGGAATCCGGACCATCCAGTTTCTTCAGGGGATCACGGCCCCGTTTTTGCTGGCCATCGGCGTGGTGCTGCTCGGATGGGCCATGGTGAAGGCGGGCGGATTCGGACCGATGCTGGCCGCACCATCCAAATTTCAAACGTTTCGGGAATTTTTCAAGGTTTTTGTACCATCCCTGACCGGTGTAGTGGGATTTTGGGCGACCGTGGCCCTCAATATCCCCGATTTCACGCGCTATGCGCGCAGCCAGCGCGCGCAGGTGGTCGGGCAGGCGCTGGGCCTTCCCGCGACGATGACGTTCTATTCCTTCATTGGCATTGCCGTCACGTCGGCCACGGCGATTATTTTTGGACAGGCGATCTGGGACCCAGTGCAGGTGCTTGCACGCCTCGGAAATCCCATTGCGGTGGTTGTGGCGATGCTGGCGCTTCTGCTGGCGACGCTGAACGTGAACGTTGCTGCCAATCTGGTTTCGCCGTCCAACGATTTCTCAAATCTCTCGCCAAGGTTGATCAGTTTTCGCACCGGCGGCCTGATTTCGTGCGTCGTAGGCGTAGTCGTGTTTCAGCCCTGGAAGCTCCTCGCCAATTACAGCAATTATATTTTCAACTGGCTCGTGGGCTATTCCGGTTTTCTCGGCCCGATCGCTGGAGTGATGATCTGCGACTACTTCGTGGTTCGCAAAAAAATCATTCTGGTCGAAGACTTGTACCAGCGCCGCGGTTTTTACGAATTCTCCCGCGGGATCAACTGGCGCGCGATGGCAGCGCTTGCAGCCGGAGCAGGCGTGGCGTTCATCGGCCTGGTCGTGCCTGCGTTGCGCGGATTGTATGACTATGCCTGGTTCGTGGGATTCGCGACAAGCTTCGTAGTATATTGGGCCGTGATGCAGGCACCTCGCGAACAAATGACGAGCTAGCCTGAATATCTCAATGAAATTTCAGAATGTTGGAGCCATATAGACGAACGGCGATGGTGTTGTAGCGCCGGCGTCTCGCCGGCATTCTTGCGTCGTGCTGAGATGACAACAAATTGCCGGCAAGATGCCGGCGCTACGAAAAACCTGCAATCCTTCGTGATTCAAATGTATTACTCTTCGGAGATCAGATTCGTCGTGAGAAATACTCCTTAGGATTGTTTTCCGCATCGCACAATTTGCACCGCCGCGGCTGGCGCACGATCGCCGCGTCGCGCGGGAAAATCAATCCGAGCATCCAGTCTCCGGCCACTTGCACCTGCTTTTTTACACCCACCAGTTTGTACAAGTGTACGGCGTTCCAGAAAAGCCACGCGAAGTAGCCGCTGACCTGAATTCCAGCGATCTTCACGACGGCGTAGTTCATCCCGAGAGAAACGAGCATGCCCTTGGAGGCGTATTCATACGTCTCGAGCGGCTCTTCGCGCCACAGGTGTCCGACATTGCGCGCGGCGATGCGTCCCTGCTCGATGGCCACCGGAGCGACGCGCGGCGCTTCCTGCGCATTCACGGCCGCGGCGGAATCGCCGATGACGAATACCTCCGGGTGGCCTTCGAGTTGAAGGTGCGCATTCACGACGGCGCGCCCAATGCGGTCGTGCGGCCCGGGAAGCGATTCAATCAGCTCGGAGGCGCGCACTCCCGCCGTCCAGATAATTGTGTCCGCCGCGAGGATTTCGTTTCCATTCACCTCGACGGAATCTTCCAGCACGCGCGTGACTCGAGTGGAAGTTCGCACTTCAATTCCGCTCACATCCAGCCGTTTGCGCGCATGCGCCGCCAGTTTCGGCCCGATTCCGCGCAGCAGATCCGGCGCGGCTTCGAGCACGATCAGGCGAATCTCGGCTGCGTTGATCCCGCGATATTTTCGAGCGGCATACCCGAGGAGAAAGTCGCGCATCTCCGTGACCAGTTCGATGCCGGTGTAGCCGCCTCCCACCACGACAAACGTGAGCATCGAGCGGCGCGCGGCGGCGTCCGTGGTGTGGTCCGCGTGCTCGCACAGGTCGATGATCCGCTCGCGCAATTCCACCGCCTGCTGGAGCGATTTGTAGTCCCAACAGTTCTCGCGCGCCCCGGGCGTGTTGAAAAATTCGGTGCGTGAGCCGGCCGCAAGAATGAGCGCTTCGTAATCAATCGATCCTGAACCGACGATCACGCGCCGGTTCGCCGCGTCCACCGCGCGCACCGCTTCCCTGCGGAACCGGAATTTTCTCCTGCCGCGTATTTCGCGCACGGCCTGGACGATGTGGCGCGGATCGGTGTAGCTCGAGGCGATCTGAGGAAGAAGCGGCGTAAAGAGCAAATAATTCTGATCGCTGAGGAGAAGAATTTCGACGTCGCGATCGCGGCGAAACATGGAGTCGAGCTGCGTGACCGCTTGCAATCCGCCGAATCCCGCCCCAACGACCACGATGCGTTTCATGGCGGCGTCGAATTTAACACATTCAGTAGGACAGACTTCAGTCTGTCTGATTTTGACCTTTGCGGCTATGGCTGATATCAAAAGAAGACAGGCTGAAGCCTGTCCTACACGGCTGACGCACTTGATCCCAGCCTCTTCACGCGCATCTTCCAGCTCTCAAACGGCAGACCAGTGTCGATCTCTCTCATCGTGATGCACTGATCCACCGGGCAGACCAGCGCGCACAGATTGCAGCCCACGCATTCGTCCTCGATGATGCGCGGAACGTGCACGCCCATTCCGTTCGGATTCTTCTTGCCGTTCCCCGCGACATTGTACGGCGCGATGCACTGGTGCGCGCCGTCTTCGCAGGCGACGTAGCAGAGTTGGCAGCCGATGCACAGATCGTGGCGAATATCGGCAATAACTTTGTAATTGAGGTCCAGGTCTCCCCAATCCTTCACATTCGGCACGGCGCGCCCGCGAAAATCCGCGAGGGTGCGAAAGCCGTGATCGTCCATGTAAGCGGAAAGGCCGTCGATCATGTCTTCGACGATGCGGAACCCGTAGTGCATCGCCGCCGTACAGACTTGCGTGATGGACGCCCCGAGCGCGATGTGTTCGGCCGCGTCGTTCCAGTACCCTATTCCTCCAATCCCCACAATCGGGATCTTCACCGTTTTCGCGACGCTGGAAACCAAGTGCAATGCGATCGGCTTCAGCGCCGGCCCGCAATACCCGCCGTGCGAGGATTTCCCGCCCACGTTGGGCTTCGGCGAAAACGTTTCCAAGTCCACGCCGATAATCGAATTCAGCGTGTTGATCAGGCTGACGGCGTCGGCGCCTCCTTTTTCCGCTGCCAGCGCGACGCGCGTGATGTCCGTTACGTTGGGCGTGAGCTTCACGATCACCGGCGTTTTCGCCGCTTCTTTCACCCACGCGGTGATCATTTCCGTGTATTCAGGCACTTGCCCCACGGATGAACCCATTCCGCGCTCGCTCATCCCGTGCGGACAGCCGAAATTCAACTCCAGCGCGTCCGCGCCCGCGCCTTCCACCCGCCGCACCATTTCGTGCCAGCTTTCGCGCTTGGATTCCACCATCAGCGACGCAATCACCAGATTTTTCGGATAGCGCTTCTTCACTTCCGCGATTTCCCGGACATTCACTTCGGTGGGCCGGTCGCTGATGAGCTCGATATTGGTAAAGCCCATCACCTTCGTCCCGTTGTAATCCACCGCGCCGTATCGCGACGACGTGTTGACGATCGGCTCTCCAATCGTTTTCCAAACCGCGCCGCCCCAGCCCGCGTCAAACGCGCGCATCACCTGCCCCGCCGTATTCGTCGGCGGACCAGACGCAAGCCAGAATGGGTTGGGCGACTCGATGCCGCAAAAGCTCACGCGCAGGTTTGCCATGTTTCACCTCCGGTACCGTGACTGGTGATTGGTGACTGGTGATTCGTAATTCGTGGCTTCCAACAATCATTTTTCAATTCGCGCTTTCTGCCTGGAGCGCCAAGAAAACCATAGAACTGTGGCGACCATCCCTAACCAGCCCAAGATACGGAATGCGCTGCCGATTTGCGTGTCGTGTTGCAGCAAATCTGTATGGGAGAACAGGTAAAACCAATCGTGGATCACGTCTTCGGAATCGCCAACAGTTAGGAGGGGCAACTCCTGTGCGCGAGCGTCGGCCATGTACGTCGCGATGGGGAGAAACTGCTCGAAGAAAAAGAAAGCACAGAATGCCGTGCCGGGTACCTGACGCCTGAACGCAAAAGAGACCGCCAGCGCGAAAGGAACGAACAATTGCAGGAAAGTTCCCCCGGCCACCATGATCCATTCGCCAAACATGCGGAAGAGCAAATGGCAGCCTTCATGGATCGGAATGAAAACGAGATCGAACCATTGTATCAAGTGGCCGCCGAACACTGCATTTCCGACCAGCAGGGCGTAGAAGCCCAGCCAGCCGAAAAACGCAACGCGCGAAACCGGTTCCCAGTCTTCCTCGAGTGCGTCGAGAAACGGAAATCTTTCGCTGAGCGATCCAGGAATTTCCATGAAGACCCGATTCTCCCAACTCCGTATGCCCTACTCCCTACTACCTGTCACCTACAACCTGCGCCCTATTCCCTGTCCCGTTGCCAGCCACACGTCAATTCCCCGCCCCGCTGCCATGCCTTCCGCGACGGCGTCCACCACTTCTCTTCCGCCGTTCACGCAATCGCCGCCCGCAAAATATTTCGGGTTGCCGGTCCGGTGCTCAGGGTCCGTCACGACGGTGCCATTCTTGCGAACTTCGATTCCTTTGACCCCGCGCAAGAATTCCGTGGCCTGCTTCTGCCCTACGGCGCGGACGACCATATCCACATCGATCGTGAATGTGCTGTTGGGAATCGTCTCCGGAGCGCGTTTTCCTCGCGCATCGGGTTCGCCGAGACGCGTGCGCACACATTCCAGTCCGGTCACGACGCCGCCCGTGCCGAGGATGCGCACCGGCTGCGTCTGCCAAAGAAAATTCACGCCGTCTTTTTTGGCCAATTCATATTCATAGTGGAACGCCGGCATTTCCTGCTCGCTCCGCCGGTAGACGAGATACACGGCCTCCGCGCCAAGGCGGCGCGCGGCGGTGACCACATCAATCGCGGTGTTCCCCGCGCCGATGCAAGCCACTCGCCGGCCAATGGCGACCCGCGAAAATGGCTGCGATTTCGTGGGCTCGATAAATTCAAGCGCGCCGCACACGCCGTCGAGGTCCTCACCGGGAATGTTCATGGCCCAGGTTTCGCCCAGGCCCACTCCGATAAAGATGGCGTCGAAATCTTTTTCGAGTTGCTCGAAGCTTACGTCCCGTCCAATTTCCACGTTCTGGCGAAATTCAACACCGAGCGATTTCACCATCTCCACTTCCCGCAACGAATCGGCGGCTCGCGTTTTATACGCCGCGATGCCGTATGTATTCAACCCGCCGGAAAGTTCTCGCCGGTCAAAAACGGTCACGTTGTAACCCTTTCGCGCGAGATGTGCCGCGCACGCCAGCGATGCGGGCCCCGAACCGATGCAGGCCACGCGGCGCCCGTTCGGCTTGCCCGCCTGGAACAACCGAATGTTGCGATCCAGCACATGGTCCACGGCGAATCGCTGCAACCGGCCAATCTCGATCGCCTTCTCCCCTTTCTCGACCATGACGCACGCGCCTTCGCACAGAACTTCGGTGGGGCAAACTCTCCCGCAACTTGCCCCGAGAATATTCGCTTCGAGGATGACGCGCGCCGCCCCGCGCACATTCGCCGTCATGATACGTTTGATGAATCCGGGCACATCGATCCGCGTGGGACACGCCTGTATGCAAGGCGCGTCAAAACAATAGAGACACCGCGAGGCTTCGATGGCCGCCTGACGCGCGTTCATCGGCGGCGTGATGTCCGCGAAATTCTGCTCGTACTTCTCTGGGGACAATTTCGGCGCGGTCTCGCGAAGGGGCATGCGCTTACCTCAAGTTCGGGGTCTCCCCTGAAACACGCAACCCGGTGGACCAATTTTCCCACCGGGCATCGGGGCCAGACTTCCAGCGTCATTCTAACATTGCACGACAACAGCAATGTCTCGCGAATTTGCGAGGAGCGTCGCTATCGGTAAATGGCTCCGTTCCAAGCGAATCCAATTCGGGCCGGCGCGGAGAGCTACGGAGTCACGTCGAACTTGAAATGCAATGCAGGAATTTTGTTGCCCGGGTGATCGTCGGCATAGGTTAGCTGCGGCATCCGGTACAGCAGTTGGTTTTCTGTAGGCGGTCCTTGATAGATGCCCGGAAAAAGATCAATCAGATGTGCGCCAGGTTCACCGGCCGCTTTGAACGTGATCGCCACATCGCCCTGCGAATTAAAGCCGCAGACATATCCCATGTAAGCGTTATCGTACGTCGCCGCGTACATGTTGTCGTACTCGGTCCAGCCAACACCCTTCAAATGGATCGTCACCGGAGTTCCAGCCGGACCGGACATCGGCTCCATACTCACGATGCTCGTCTCAATAGCAAAGTAAGCGCGCCCAAGCGGCTTCTCCCCCTCGCGGAGTTCGATCCCATGCTCCCCGCCCAGGTCCTCTGGAATCGCCAGACGGAACTCGATCTTTCCATCCTTTCCCACTTTCACTTTCGCGATCAGCTTTTCCTGTGGCTCGAATCCGTTCCCGCCTACACGGTTCCCCACGAACGTCTGCCAGAAGAGATCCAGTGTCGAGCTGGCTGGAAAACCTTCACCGCGCAAAATGGATTCGGCGCCGACCGGCCCCTGGGTTGGACTGAGACTCAGCTTTCCATTCGCAACGTGGACTTCGGCCTCCGGCAGAGAATACGACTGGTATTCCTCCGCGTAGGCATCAGACGTCGAGGATGGACCTGATGTCGTACGGAACGCGAAATCGGGACGCGGCAGGTACGCGTTCGGCGCCTGCTGGAAGTTGAGATAGCTCTGCCCTTGCCATCCTGAGTAGATCTTTACGAAATGATTGCCGGCGGGACCCGCGGCGCGAAAACGTGCTACGGCCGATCCGCGCGTGCCAACGGCAGTGACGAATCCGATCCCCCGATTATCCCAGTTGACGACCCAGGTATTTTCCATCGTTCGCCAGCCGAGTCCTTTGACGCGCAATTCAATCGGCGTTCCGATCGGACCGGACGCAGGGGTCATTTCGAAGCTCTGGGTGACCTCAATTCCATCTTGTGCGACGACTCTTCCATGGATGCTCGCGATGACATCGTGAACTCCGCCGTAGTCCTCGGGAATCGCAAACGTTGCCTCCAGACGGCCACTCGCACTCACCGGAAATTTTCCGAGAGATAGAGTCGACTCGGAATATTTTCGTCCGCGAAAATAGTAATCATCCTGGATCACCCAGCCGCCCGTCACCGTACCCCAATTGAGGTCCACGGTTTCGCCGGCAGGCAAACCCTCGGCGGCAACTCGAACGTTTGCGCCGACAACGGCTCGATCGTATTTCAATTCCAGCTTCTGGATGGTAGCAGCATCCGATATTGCAGCTGCTTGTAAAGCCGCAGCCCGTGCGGAGGAAAGAGTCGGAGGCAAGTAAATGCAGAAAACAAAAGTCAGGAGTGTGGCAGTGCCGAAACGGACAGAATTGCGGACCAAAAACTCCTCCGTCATTGAACGATGGTTACAAAGGACGGCTTGCCCCCGGGGGGAGTCCATTCCGCGGTCCGGCCAAACTTATCGGTGGCAGTTGCTGAGTATTGAACGGTGCCAGTCGGCGCATCCTTCGGTACGACCCACTTTGCGGTCCACATGCCTGCATGGATCGGCATGTCTGCACCCTTATCGTCCTTTTGTGGTATGGCGCGATACAGCGCATTCAGGTCGTACTTCTTGCCGCTAGAACTGATGTGCACCACGACCGTGGCCGTTACCTCGGGCTTATTCGTCCCTCCGTCAACGGCATAGAGGCGGAATCCAACGTTGTCGCCTCTCTTGAATCGACTCCTCAGTATGCAATTGTCGGGGTTGGTTGAGTCCGCGAAGACAGCCGTATCCGCAAACAAAACCAACTGTCCCACGGGCTTAGGCGCGGATTCTTGCCCGGCCATGGGGAACGTGGCCAACATCCCCAAGAAAATCACGACCGTAGTCAATACTGTGATCGAAGGTGTTCTTTTCATAAAAGCGACCTTAGTCCATTTCTGAATTCCTGTCCAGAAATTTGAGCGGCCCAGTCGTGAACCTTAAGAACTAGAATGCCAAGTTTCGCAGACGGCTGCCCGTCCAAAAAGAGGGCGGCCGCTCCAACACCCAATCCCAACGAGGCAGAAAGGTTTTGTAGCGGCCGTTCCGTCCCGTGCATTTCGGGACGGAACGGGCATCTTCAAGGGCAAACTGGGCCACTACGAACTGCCACGCCTGCTTGCCCATCATTCCCCGCTTAGCCTAAGATGCACCGTTGTCTTCACTCCGACGCCATTGGGGGAACGATGGGATTCGACACAATCATCCGCAACGGCACGATCGTCACGGCCACGGATACCTATGCGAGCGACCTCGGCATCACCAGCGGACAGATTGCCACCATCGGCAAAGATCTCCCCATCGAGAACGCCGGAAAATTGATTGACGCCAAGGGCTGCATCGTGATCCCCGGCGGGATCGACGTGCACACGCATCTGGACATGCCCTTCGGCGGCACCACCAGCGCCGACGATTTCGAGACCGGCACGCGCGCCGCGGCCTTCGGCGGCACAACCACGCTGATCGATTTCGCGATTCAATACAAAGGCCAGACCTTGCGCCACGCCTTCGACACCTGGATGAAAAAAGCCGAAGGCAAGGCCGTGGCCGATTACGCCTTCCACTGCATCATCACGGAACTGGGCGATACGCAACTGGAAGAGATGGGCGCGCTGGTCCGCGAAGGCGTTCCTTCCTTCAAACTTTTCATGGCCTATCCCGGCGTGTTCATGCTGGATGACGCGACGATCTTCAAGGCCATGCTGCAAGCCGCCAAGCACGGTGGCATGATTTGCATGCACGCGGAAAATGGCGGCGCGATTGACGTGCTGGTGCAGCGCGCCTTGGCCGAGGGAAAAACCGCGCCGAAATATCACGCGCTCACGCGGCCCACTACCGCCGAAGGCGAAGCGACCTCGCGCGCCATCGCCCTCGCCGAAATGGCCGGCGCGCCCGTGTACATCGTGCATCTGTCATGCAACGACGCGCTCGAAAAGGTGCGTGAGGCGCGCGACCGCGGCCTCCCCGCCTACGCGGAAACGTGCCCGCAATATCTTCACCTCTCCCTCGAAAATATGGACGTCCCGGGCTTCGAGGGCGCGAAATATGTGTTCACTCCGCCGCTGCGCGAAAAATGGAATCAGGAGAAACTCTGGCAGGGCCTGGCGCGCGACACGCTGCAAGTCGTCTCGACCGATCATTGCCCTTTCTGTTTCAAGGAACAAAAAGAAATGGGCAAAAACGATTTCACGAAAATTCCGAACGGCGGCCCGGGCGTCGAGCACCGCCTCAGCCTGATCTATTCCGGCGGCGTGCATGGCGGAAAATTCTCGGCCAACCGTTTCGTGCAACTCGTTTCCACTGCCCCGGCAAAATTGTTCGGTTTATACCCTCGCAAAGGCACGATCGCCGTTGGTTCGGACGCGGACCTCGTGATTTTCGATCCCAACGCGGAGCAAGTCATCAGCGCCAAGACGCACCACATGCGCGTCGATTATTCCATGTTCGAGGGAATCCGCGTGAAGGGCGTGACGAAAACCGTCCTCTCCCGCGGACGCGTCATCATCGACAACGGAACTTTTACCGGCCGCCCCGGCGCCGGCGAATTTCTCCGCCGCAAAACGTACGCGGGCGCCGGTTAGAGCGACTGCCAGTTTCTCGTGAGGGTTGCGGGGCAGATCGTGTTTGCCCGTGATCCGTCAAGATGGACGCAAAGCTGCCCTAAGGAGTTGATTTCCTCCCATTTCCCAGCCCCGTGAGGAGTTCCACACTCGCCCGACGCAAAGGGATATAATTCAATTACCCGCCCTCCCAACCTGATCCCTGTGGCCGCCTGATACGGCCGGCGTAAGAAGCACATCCAACAACGGGTGCGCAGGAAAACGAAGATGACTCCTAAAATGCTCACTGCAATTTTCACTTTGATGGTCGTGGTGTTCGGGGCGGCTCCAGGCCGTCCCCAAACAAATGAGGCAGCTCAAGCCGCCGCTCCCGCGACCTCACCAATTCCGGTTCCGAGAATCGTCACAAAGGACCCGGCTTACTTGAAATTGCTGAATCCGCCTCAGGGAAATGCTTTCCTGCAAATCTACAGCAAGTCTTATCGGGATAAAGCAGCGGAGATTCAGGCCAAAGTGGGCGGCATCAACGACGAGACTCTGCAGAACCAGGCCCGCAACGAGGAATGGGTCACCGCGCACAAAATCGACGGAGACAAATTCACCTTTGAAGCGGAGACGGCTTTCCGTGAAGCGAAGATTTCAATTTCGCAGAAGCATCGAGATGGCTGGTTTGAGGTCGGGCGCGTAACCTACGACGAAAATAACAGCGTTCTGACAATCATCCCAAATTCAGCTACTCCCATTGATGCCGCTTTGCGAGTGCCCATGAAAGTCGCAGCCTTAAACCAGATTTACGGAAAGTTTCACGAAATTGCTAACCAGGAAATCGATCGAAAAACGCAGGAGTACGTTTCCAAAGCAGCGGTTGGCTCCACCTGTTCGAGAAACCCGGATTTGTGTTCTGACTTTGCAAAGCAAGATATCGAACAAAGGCTGCGATCCGAGCGAATCGTAGTTGTCGCGCAAGGGGACCTGGAAAGCATGAGAATTGACAGCCTGCTTCTCGTGGATTATGAAACTGAAGCTGTTCTTCTCGAACTGGACAATCATGTTCAGGGGCTTGGAAGTGCCGGATGGAGGTTATCCGTTGGCCCGGTTCCCACCATGCCAGCCGAGCCGGTGTCCGCCGAATCGCAGGCCACGCCTACGACTGCCGCTTCCGCGGAACCAGCATCTACGCCTGGCCAAAATGCGCAAGGCGCCAAAAGCGGAAACATTGGCGAGCCCGCATCAGGCGCAACAGCTGCGTCAAAAACTCCATCCACACGCGCAATCGTCCCCGGCAACGTGACGGCCGCCACGATCGTCACTCAGACCAAGCCGGAATATCCCCCACAGGCGATGGCCGGCCACATCCAGGGAGAAGTTGTCCTTCATGCGGTTATCGACAAGGAGGGCAAAATCTCGGAGGTGCAAGTTTTGTCGGGAGACGACATGCTCGCGAAATCGGCGCTCGAAGCAGTTCGCCAGTGGCGCTATAAGCCGATGCTGGTCGGTGGCGAGCCCAAGGAAGTGGATACCACCATCACCGTTACATTTTCGCTGCAGGAGTAACGCAAAGTTTTTTATTACACCTCCTTGATTGCTCCCCGAGTAAGAATCAACCGGCTCCCTGACGTCTACAAGCCGCGCGAAAACTCTTACTGCCGAAACACTCCATAGACCCAGGGAATACCCATGGCGCCCTTCTGCGCTTGAATGACGATGTCGTCTCCCTTCTGGAAGCGATCGAAGTCATTCTGATCCACGGCGATATGTTCAAAGGGCCGCCCATATCGCCAGGACGTGACGATGAGGCGCCGGCTGCGCGGAAACGCGCCCGTGGCGACTTTTCCGACGACCGTTGCGGGAACGCGAATGGGGCGCGAAGTGTCCAGCTTTCCGTTCAGAAACAGAAGCCCCGCGAAAATCCACGGCACGGGAATCATTCCGAAATAGATCCGTTTCATGACCTCGACTTCCTGATGTTTTCTGGCGCGATAGTCGATCCAATAGCCGAGCGCGAGAGAGAGGAAAAAAACGATGCCGCCAAAAATCTGGATGGTATCGAGCTCGAGCGCGGGAAATACCTGGCTCGCGGCCACAAAGACGATGATGCCCACCAGAAAAAATGCCGTCCGCTTCACGAGGCGCCGCCGCACCACCAGCTCGGCCGCGGCTGAAGTCAGTCCGCACGCGGGGCACTGATCGGCGATGCGATCGGCGCCGCAATCAAGGCACCGTGTCATGCCGGAGATAAACTCGCCAAGAGCGTTTCCAGCTGCGCCTTGCCACTCACTTCTGGAACTTCAAAAACGACGGCCATACCCGTCTCTGGCTCGACCCGGACGACGGTGCAATCCAACAAAAGGACGGGTTTCAAGAGCAGCCGCGCGCGGAACGCCGCCCCGACCCAAAGCGGAGGCGCCAACTCCACAAAGAGCCCTCCTGGGCCGATATCCCGAACATCTCCGGACAAAATGGTGGATCCCCATTCCATTTCCATTTTTCCCTGGAATTTCCTGCGTTGGAAATGGCGACGCTCGGTTTTAACGATCACTTTCTCCAAAGGCTGGGTGGTCATCGCTTGCCCCCAAGCAGGATGCTAAGTGCCGAGTGGCAGAGTGTCAAGTTTCGGATAGTGCTGGGTGGAATGTGCATGCCGATCCGATTTGTCTCGTCGACGGCGCTACAAGACAACGCACGAAATCCTCCTTGCATTGCATGGGTGCTAGATAATGAATCCTTCGTGAGAAACCGGGCTAGGAGTTTGTCCTGGAGAAAATTTCGGCCACTGTGAATTTGCGGCACCCTGCTTTTGTATTGCTCGCAGTCCCGGAGGGACGTCACACCGTAGCCCACCGTTTAAACGGTGGGCATGCGGGGTGAGATTATTCACAGCCCCGGAGGGGCGGCACAAGGCCCAGCCCTGTGCCGCCCCTCCGAGGCTTAGCGTTCTGGCCTCACACCTACCCACCCCGACCCGGTCGGGGTGGGCTACGATCTTTCGTCCCTGACGGGACTGGCCAAGGTAATAGTAATAGGAGTGATTCTTCGTACTGTGGGACAAATTCCTAGCGCAATTCATGTTCGTCGATGACTATTATTTCCTGTGCGTGAGTTCCTCACGCAGGTGGAAGCGCACATATTCCGGAAGCCGCGAAAGCTCAAGCAAATCTTCGATCTCGCGGCGCGGCAAGCCCGGCACGAGCGCAGGCACGCGCTCCGGTGGCGCGTGACGATGGCGCAGCAACGCCACGCGGATGTTGACCAGCTTCGACCATTTCTCGTGATTCGCCACGACCGCAACAATCCGCGCTGGAAGCGCTTCTTTGGCTAGAGTCTTCAGCAGTTGCGCTTCGGTCAGAAACGAATTGTCGAGGGCCACGCGCGCCACTTGTTCGGGCCCGTGCGCGACGAGTCCGGCCGCGATGCGCGTCGATCCGCGGCGCGCCAGCATCAATTTTTGTCCCAGAGGCAATTGCGGCAATTGCGTCAGGACGCGTTCGTCCGCCAGGCGCCGGAGTTCCATGGAAGAAGTGGGCAACAGGCCGATCCGCACGATGTCCATCAAGTGCAATTCGCGCAGCAGGCGCATGGCGATGAGGCGCGGCGTGTGCGGATGCGCCGCGAGGCCCAGCCGCACGCGATAGACCGCGCGCCACGTCTTGCGCTTGCTGATTTCCTCGAGCAACAGCCCCGAGAGGTCTTTCCGCTCCAGCAAGAGACACACGTGCGTCTCGTCGAATGCCGGATTGTCGATCAAATGGCGGAGCACGTCTTCGCTGCACGAGGCCAGCATCGCGGGGATGGCTTCGTGGGCCGCCGTGCGCGCGGCCTGCGTCTCGGCGCGGTCTTCAGGCGCCATGCGACGCGGCTTGTGGCGGCGGTTCGGCAAGCCGCGCGGCCATGCGCGCCGCACCGACCGCCGGTGAAATTTCCAGACGCAGTAGCTTCGCGCGCAGAGCGCCGCTCGCGAGCACGGAATCCAGCAACGAGTCCAGCATCCCGCAGTGTCCAAACACGCCGCCGCATTTCACCAGCGGAAATTGCTCGCCTTTCATTCCCAGGCGCCGGATCACGATCATGGCCAGGTTGCCCAGACCGATCGCCGACGCAAACATGATTT
>JBGQJJ010000010.1:0-20952 GCA_041498955.1 Terriglobia bacterium | reverse complement strand
CGATGACCGTGGTCTGGCCGGTCTGCACGGTGCGGCCGAGCGCGCTGACCACTCCGGTGGTGAGCGTGCTTTGAAAGCCGAAAGGATTTCCGATCGCCAGAACGCGCTGGCCGACTTGCAGGCTGTCGGAATCGCCCATGGTCAGCGCGGGCAGTTTTCTGTCCTTCGGGTCGATCTTGACGAGCGCGATATCGTTGCGTTCGTCGGCGCCGATAAATTTCGCGTCGTAATGCGAGCGGTCGCCTAAAGTGACTGAAATATTCTGCGCGCCCTGCACGACATGGAAATTCGTCAGGATGTACCCGCGCGGATCGATCACGAATCCGGAACCCGCGCCTTCCACCGGCACCGGTTCCATGAAGACATCATATTCGAGCGTGCGCGTCAAGATGTTGGCCACGGCCGGAGCAGCTTGGCTATAGATCTTGACGTTGCTTGCCTCATCGCCCAGAAGTTCTGTGGGTTTCGGTTCGGGGAAGGAGACTGGCACGGCCCCGACGCTTTGCGGCTGCCGCTGGCCCCAGCGGCTGCCCGCCCAGTACGCTCCTAGAACGAGCGCCACGCCCAGGGCCAGCAATCGGACGACGCCTCCGCGGCTGTCTTTTCCTTCACTCATGACGATGTCCCTCCAGCTCCCAACGAATTCGTGCGGCAATTCTGGCTTGGCCTTTGTAGCGCCCCCCTTCAGGCGGGCATTAGAGACTCAAGCACATGCTCGCCTGAAGGCGAGCGCTACAAAGTCTCGACGAATTGAATTTGCAACGGGCACCCTAATTCCCCGCTCGCGTATCTCTGGATTTTCCGCCTTTCATGCCCTTGAGTTTGGCGAAGAGCGCAATCACTTGCGCGCGCGTGTGTTCGACCGTGCCCGAGCAATCAATCACTTCATCGGCCCTGCGCCGTTTTTCTTCGCTGGGCATTTGCGCCGCAATGCGCTGCCGGGCCTGCTCAACCGTCAGCCCGCGGCCCGTGCCGGCCTCGGTCAGGCGCGCCAGTTGTTGCTCCGGCGTGCACCAGGTGACCACGAGAAAATCCAGCTTCTTGTCGAACCCCGCTTCGATGAGCAGCGCGGCCTCCACTACGGCAATGGCGTACGGGTCGGCCTGTTCGAGGGCGGCAAGCTGACGGCTTTGCTCCTCGAGGACCGGCGGGTGCACGATGGCGTTCAAGCGCGCAAGGCGCTTCGGGTCGGCAAACACGATGGCGCCGAGCTTTTGCCGATCCACGCGGCCTTCCAGCGTGAGGATGCCGCGGCCAAATTCGCGCACCACTTCATCATAAGCAGCGCCGCCGGGCTGGATCATCTGGTGCGCGATCTTGTCGGCTTCGAGCACGCGGCAGCCGAGTTCGCGCAGCATTGCGACCACCGTGGTTTTCCCGGTGGCGATTCCTCCGGTCAGGCCGACGCGCAGCATCAGGGTTTGGCCGCCGCAGCGCCGGGCGCCGTTTGTCCGCGCGCACGCCGCAGGCGCGCTGCTTTCACGGTGTTGCTCATCAGCATGGCGATCGTGAGCGGACCCACGCCGCCCGGCACCGGAGTGATCGCTCCGGCTACTTCCGCGACGCCCGGATGAACGTCGCCCACCAGCACGGAGCCTTTTTCCCGGAATTGCGCGAGTTTCGCCGGAAAATTCGCAAAGATGCGCTGCGCTTCCGCGGCATCGGTGATGCGATTGATGCCTACATCGATCACCGTCGCGCCCGGCCGCACCCAATCCGGCTCGATCATCGCCGCGCGCCCAATCGCGGCGATTACAATATCGGCGCGCCGCACGACGCCAGTCAGATCGCGCGTTTTCGAGTGGCAGATTGTCACCGTCGCGTTTGCATGCATCAACAGGAGCGCCATCGGCTTTCCGACAATGTCGCTGCGCCCCACGACCACGGCGTCTGCTCCCTCCAGCGGAATACCGCTGCGGCGAAGAATTTCCATGCATCCTGCGGGCGTGCACGCCACGAGCCCCGCGCGGCCCGACACCAGACGCCCAAGGTTCACGGGATGAAACCCGTCCACGTCTTTCGCCGGGTCCACAGCTTCGAGCACTCGCTTCGTGTCCACTTGCGGCGGGAGAGGAAGTTGCACGAGGATTCCGTCCACATCGTCGCGCGCGTTCAACTCCGCAACCACCGCGAGCAATTCGTCGGTCGTTGCCGTGGCGGAGGGTGTGAGCTCCCAGCTCCCCAGCCCCAGCTGCTCGCACGCCGCGATTTTGTTGCGCACATAAATCTGAGACGCAGGGTTCTCGCCCACCAGCACCGCCGCAAGGCCAGGACGAATCCCCGCAGCGCTCAACTCAGCGATTTCCCGCGTGAGCTCTGCATAGATTTGATCTCGAATTGTGATCCCGTTGAGAATACGTGCCGGCACACTGACTCCCGCAGCAGCGAATGTAGTGTCGTTCATGTTTATGTTAGCACAGCCGATGCGGTGAGTTGCCCCGTAGCGCCGGCATCTTGCCGGCATTTTTGGAGGGGGCAAGGAGCCGGCGGGACGCCGGCGCTACTGTCCCCGCGGCGTTTCTGGGCGTGAGCGAGATTCAGGTACAATGAAATTCCTCCGGACGACGGGAACAAATATGATCTTCGGCGAAAGCAGCGAACGAAAAAAACTCGAACAGCAACGGCGCAGCGAAGGCCGCTTGCCTCCCGGGCAAGCGCTCACGTTGAAATGGCCGGTGCTGCACTATGGAGATGTGCCGCGCGCCGATCTGCGCACGTGGGATTTTCGCATCGATGGCCTGGTCGAAAAGCCGGTGCGGCTTACGTGGGAGGAATTCAACAAGCTGCCGCAGACGGAAATTCGGTGCGACATCCATTGCGTGACGCGCTGGAGCCGTTTCGACAACCGCTTCGAGGGCGTGCTGTTCACCGAAGTGATGAAGCTCGTTACGCCGAAACCCACAGCGCACTTTGCCATCGTGCGCGGCGAACACGGATTCACCGCCAATCTTCCTCTAGAAGACCTGATGAAGCCCACAACGATTTTCGCCTTTCAACACGATGGCGAGACGCTCTCCGCCGACCACGGCTATCCTCTACGCCTCGTCGTGCCGCACCTGTATTTCTGGAAGAGCGTGAAATGGGTGCGCGGCTTTGCGCTCACCGCCGAGGACCAGCCCGGCTTCTGGGAAGAGAACGGCTACCACATGTACGGCGATCCGTGGAAAGAGCAGAGGTTTGATAGGGATTAGTAGAACGGGCTTCAGCCTGTTTGGTTTTGACTTAGTTTCTAATTTTGAGAAAGTCAAAACCAAACAGGCTGAAGCCTGTTCTACTTGTTCTTGCTATGCGCGGCCGGTTCGCCGATCAGCTTCAAATACTCGGCCTGCTCGGACGGCACGCAGAGTTCCTCTTCGAAATCCTGTTCCGGAATCCAGGTGAAACTGCTCTTGGTAATCACGAAGGGCTCGGTGTACGTCTTCGGATCGTCAATCTTCACGGTTACTTCCAGCTGGTTATGATTCACGCGCGTGTAGCGTTCCTCGACACGCAGATCGATGCTGTGCGGATGGCCGGCGTTGTCCAGCCAGGTGCGTTCATCGCTGCCCACCGTATTGACGACGAACGTGTAGTCGCCCTCCCAGTGTCCTATCGAATATCCGTACCACCGCGGATCGGGCGCGTCGGCGGATCTCCCGCCCACATTTTTGGGAAGCTCCCGCCCGTCCGTCCAGATTTCGCGCCAGATTCGGTTGTACTCGGACATCTCGATCATCTTGCCGGGCATTGTGGTGAACACGATTCCCCTGGTCATGAACAGGATGTTGCGCGGGAACCCCAGCGGGTCGCAGCCTTTGATCGGATCGTTGGAGTCGGCGACAGGATATTGCCCATTGCTCTTGTGCAGACGGAACTGCTCCTGCCCCCAGGGCGTCATTGCAGGCACTGGGTTGAGCTTGGCGGCCACTCTCCCGGCCCAAAAACCGGTCAAATCGCGTCGTGGCGCGGGGCCTCCGGGGCCCGTGTCTCCCAGCTTTTCTTTCAAATCCTCAGGGCCGCCAAAATTTGGCTTAGGAGAGCTCTGGGCGAACGCAAAACAAGAAACCACCAAGGCTCCTGCCAAACTGACGATGCTGCTTTGAAACAGATTTCGCATTTCGGCACCCCTCAACGCTCCAAAATAATTTGGAGCCACTTTCACTACGTTCCCTCGCAATCAGACTTCAACCTATAAAACGGCAAACCTCAGTATCTGGATATTACCCCCTGATCCCCCCGCGGACTATCCTTTAGCGTCGTGCCGTCGGCCAGCACGATTTTATCAAGCCGCCCGACATGACTCTCAAATTTCGATGGATAGAGGTGAACGGTAATTACGTCCCCGGGCTGTAGTGAATTCTTGTTCCAGCCAAGAAGCCGCACGGCCGCCGGACTTCCTGCTTCGCCGGCCCAATGGGAGATATTGCCTTTGTCATCTTTCACGTCGAACAAGAGCATGGTATGAGGATTGGCCCACAGGAATTTCGTCACCGTGGCTTGCTTCATGACAACTACTTTGTCCGTCTTGTAAGACGCGCTTCCGTGGTGTGCGAACGCGGGGACACTAGCCGCTGGAAGAACCCCAAGGAATGTCAAAAACATGAGCAGCATGCTTTTCAATCGGAACGCCCTGAACTGGAATCGTTCGCCGGAGCGGCACGACTCGCTCACCGCTCGAAGTTCGCTTGTTTCCACTTCCCGGATTAAGACCGCAACGATTTCGTTACTGCTCTTTCTTGTCTCCGCCGAGTTGGCTATCCCTGAGAATCTTGCCGTCGGCAAACACGATCTTATTGAGGCGGCCGACAGGGTTGCCGGATTTCGCGGCGTAGATGTAAACAGTGATGACGTCACCGGGCTGAAACGAATTCCTGGTCCAGCCCAGAAGGCCGGTCGCCGACGGACTCCCCGCTTCGCCAGCCCAATGTGTGATGTTGCCACTGTCGTCTTTCACGTCGAACATGACAATGTTATGAGGGTTAGCCCACAGGAATTTCGTCACCGTGGCATCTTTCAAGACCACGATCTTGTCCGCATAGGCCGCGGCTCCGTGGTGTGCGAACAAGGGGCCGCAAGCCGATAAAACACATACCAGCAAGGCGAAAGACATCAGCCACTTACTTTTCATTTGGCACCTCGCGAACTGCCAATTGCGGTTTGACGGCGTTGACCCGCAGAATATGACGGCTAACCTTTCGTGTCAATCGTGTTGAACTCAGCTTCAACAGCACGCGGAAAAAGTCGAATTGGATCGGGCTTTAGTAGCACAGCCACTCTTGGCTGTGTGGTTTTGTAAGCCGCAAGCAATGGCTACGGGCCCGGCGGCAATCGCAAAAACCGCACAGCCAAAAGTGGCTGTGCTACACCAACTCAGTGAGCCGGAAATATCTTCGCCGCCTCGTAGATCGGTGCGGCTTCGTGGGACGACAGGTAGTCCAGGAGCGCCTTGGCGGCCTTGGGGTCCTTCACGCTGGTGGACAAGAAACCAGTGATATCCACCGGAGTCGAGGCCTCGGGCGGCAGCGCCCCCACAACATCCAGGCCGGGATTGCGCATGTCGCTGAGATAGGGGCCCAAGGCGATTTCCGCCTCGCCCTTGGCGACCGAATCCTGCACGATGCCGCCGGTTTGGACCCACTTGATCTTCGGCTTCACTTGCTCCGCGATACCGAGCTTGTCGAGCGTCGCGAGGGCAATGCCCCCGACGCTCCCTTGCGTTGGGTCCACGGAAAGGATGGACTTCGCGTTCAGCAGCGTGCGCTTGACCGCTTCAGCCGTCGAAATGTCGGGCTTGGGCGCGCCCTTTTGCACGGCCAGCGCCAGGCGAAGTCTCGCGATGACGGTCGCGCTGCCGGGGACAATGTTGCCCGTCTTGAGCGCTTCCGGGAAAGGCGCAAACAGGAGCGACACATCCAAAGCCTGCCCGCTCGCAACCGTTTTCCGTGTGCTCACGCCGGTTCCATAAGTGATTTTGACTTTGATACCCGACTTGGCTTCAAAGTCGCCAACCAACTTCTCAATCGTCGCCTTAATAGGGTCCGGCGACAGGAGAGTGATTTCGCTCTGGGCTCTCACGCTCGGCGAGAAGGTCAACGCAAGGGCGGCTACGACCATGAATGAAAGTGGTGATTTCAAGGCTCGGTCCTCCTATTCCCGTGAGGCACGGCGTCGTCGTTCCATGCCGATTTCAAGTTGTTACCGGCGAGATCGGCGTAAAGCCAGCGCGTCCGTTTTCTTCCGTTGGCCTGGATTCGTGATGGGATGATACCACTACAGCATCTCAACGCCAGGTGATTGGTTTGCCCGCAGCCCGCTCGCCGGTTCATTTTCCGGACAGCGCTTTCTTGGCATCCGCGACTGTAATCATCAAGATCATGGGATCGACAGGCGAAACTCGGAATCCGTGCCGCTCGTAGAACCTTTTTGCATCCTCGGAAATCGCATCCACCAGGATGGCTCGGATGCCGCCAATTTCAGCAGCCTGCACAGTGCGCACAATGGCATCGCGCAGCAGGCTGGCCCCCAGGTTGCGGCCCTGCCAGTTCCGGTCCACTGCTAGCCGGCCGAGGATCATCACCGGCACGGGGTCCGGCATATTCCGGCGGACACGGCCGGTCGCCTGCGCCTGTGCGACGCCGCCAGTGGCCAACGCGTAGTAGCCCACGACCCGCGCTCCGATGCAGACAACATAAGTTCGCGACGCCCCGGTATCTTCATTCGCCAGGGCACGCTTTCTCAACCAATCATCCAGGCCCGGTACGCCGGAATCAAATGCTGACACGTCATGCGCCGCCGTCAAGTGTTCCGGAGCTGATATGCCCTGTGCGCTGGCCGTCATTCCTCCCAGGCCGCCTTGGACAGAAGCAGCCGCCGCAGACGTTTATTTTCTGCCGGTGGCTTGTCCAGAGCGGCGGTGAACCGCTTGTAGGCTTTTTCATCGAGCAGGAAAAACCTCTGGTCCAGGAGCACTGCGGTCGCTTCCCGGCAAGCCGCCTCCAGCATGAATTCGGACCGGTTTTTCCCGAGCCTTTCCGCCGCGCGGTCGATGAGCGATCGCTTCACTTCGTCTGCCCGAAGGTTAATCGTGACGCCGCGCCCCGCGCGTTCCGGTGAGTCCATCTTCGGCATGGCTTTCCTCCTGTATATACAACTACCATACAGATGTGTATGTACAATGTCAACATAACTCCCCCGGCCCGTCGCCAGCCCGCCCACTGATCGCATGGTCTGACCCACTACGAAAATTGGGGTGCGGATTATTCTTCCCAGCGGAGCACGCCGCGCGCGAAGAAAGGACAGATCGGATTCGGCCCTCGGGAAAAGCGAATGCAGCATAGGAAAACCCGCACCCTGGAACGGCAAGGGTGCGGCACCCAAAGTTCAAAATCGCTCGGAGGCTGGCGGACTCGGCGAGGACAGGGGACTCGCCCTACTTCACGTTCTTGCGAATCCAGTCGTCGATGAACTTGATGACCACATCGCTGTTTTTGTCGAGGAACATTTCGTGCATGTTGCCGTGGATGCCGGCGTCCTCGAGACGCACAAACTCGTCCTTCACGCCCGCTTGATTGAGCCACTTGGGAATGCAGACGTCGAACACGCGGTGGTACGTGCCTTCGGCGGAAATCGACAGAATGCGCATGTTCTCCAGGCTCACCAGCTTATGCACAGGTTCCTTCTGCATGTAGCAGGGAACTTCATCCGGCCGGTCCGATTTTTCTTCGAGGTACGTTTTCAAATCATCGGGGGTGTTGACCGGCGGATCGTAATGCATCGGCATGTTGGTGATCCCCCAGGCGTTTCCGATCTTGCCCGTGTATTTCACCTTGGCGGTATCCACGATGCCGATCTGCGGGCCACCGGGCTCGATCGCCACCATGCCCGCCACCAGCTTGGGACGCGCATCGGCGACGTTGAAGCCGATGCCGCCTCCCTGCGAATGAGTAATCAGGATAACCGGGCTTCCGATTTGATCGAGCAGCGCGACGCCGGCCGGCACGGCGAGTTCGGCCTGGGCGGATATGAATTGCAACTGGCCCTTGATGAAGTTATCGAAGACCGGATCGCCCATCGTGCCTTTCTTCGGTGAGTCGCTCGGCCACTGCGTGTACAACTTCATCCGCGGGAAATCTCCGCCGGATGGCACGGGGCCGGTCCAGATCTGCTCCAGCTCCAGAGCTGTGCGCAAACCCAATTTACCGTCCATGTCAGGAACGTAGGGCGAGCGTCCGCGGGCCGGGTAATCCACCATATAGACGACGTAGCCTTGATTAATCAGGTAGTAGGCCCAGCCCGGCCGCCCATCGGGCGTTTGCTTCCAAACCGTCCCCGTCTGCCCATTCCCGTGGAAAAATACGACGGGATACTTTTGCTTGATCTGCTTCGGCACCATCACTTCGACGTACATGGCGCCGTGCATCACCTCTTTGCCCGCGGGTCCGGCATACTCTCCGCCCACGTAGAAAAAGGCCTCGCGCCCGACGTTCTCCATAGAAAACGTCGGAATCGAGGCCGGCGGCATCGCCGAGTTCTTCGAGTCGCTGGCTTGCGCGCCGTGCCGAAGGTCGGCCATCGTGGCCAGCGCCGCCACAAATAAGATTGCCAGTCCTGCTTTTACGAACCGAGAATTCATAATTTCCTCCCGCCTTGGTGAGAAGTAAACGCCAAGAATTTTGCCCCGCAGAAAATCTGAACCACCGGTAATGTGCGACGTCCCGCTCTTGTGTTGCTCAAAGTCCCGGAGGGACGTCACACCGTAGCCCACCGTTTAAACGGTGGGGCACGGCGTGCAATCATTTACAGCCCCGGAGGGGCGGCACAGGGTTAACCTTGTGTCGCCCCTCCGGGGCTTGGTCCTTTGCCATAACACCTACCCACCGCTCACGCGGTGGGCTACGTTCTTTCGTCCCTGACGGGACTGGCCACTCGGATAAGAGCAATTCGTCTTTCTGCGGGACATGCTCCTTATACCTTCAGCCGAGGGAATAGCCGCTCGGCATTTCCGCGATTGATCGCCTGCAAATCGCTCGCCGGGAATCCGAAATGGTCGAGAGGTCCGGCCGAAACAGGGGGTGGCACGATCGGGTAGTCGGTGCCAAATAGGATCTGCGACATGGGGACCACCTTGGTCAGCGCGGTCAAAGGCGCGGGGTACGTCGCATGCGCCACATCGAAATAAAGCTGCTTCACTTCCTCGATGATATCGGCGGTTTCCTTCTCGGAACGCTTTTCGGGCAGAGTTTCACTCACGCGGTTGGCGAGCACCGGCAGCGTTCCCCCCGAATGCGGGAAGATGAAGCGGATGTTCGGGTAGCGGCGGAACGAATCACTCTTGAGGTAACTGACCACAGCCCGGGCGATATCGAAATCGTATTCCACGACGCTGTCGATCACTCCTGGCAGGAGCGCGCGGCAGCAGACGGGCGGCGCGGAGTGAAGGAAGATGATGGCCTTGCGGCGGTTGAGCTCTTCGTACACGGGCGCAAAGATGGGATCGCCGGGCCACTTGTCGGCGTAACTCGTCCACAATCCGATGCCGTCGGCCTTGAGCGTGTCGAACGCGTATTCAATCTCGCGCAAGCTGCCGTCGGAGTCCGGCAGCGGCAGCGCGGCAAAATGTCCGAAGCGCCCGGGGTAATCCCGCACGAGCTGTTGCGTGTAGTCATTGTTTTGCCGCGCCAGCTTGCGCGCCCGCTCCGACTTGTCGGAGAAGGAATCCTGCACCACGCGCGTCATCGGCGAGAGCATCGACGTGGCGATGCCGTTCTTGTCCATCGTCTCAATCGCCAGAGCCGGGGTCCAGGTGGGAAGCGGATGGCCAGTCGCCAGGATCTCTTTCTCCATGACCTTGGTATAGAAGGGCGGCACGGTGTGGCTGTGCACGTCAATTCGGCCAGTAAGCGCTCCGGCAGCGGGCATACCGGGCTGCGCCAGCAAGCCGCTGGACGGCAGGAGCGAGCCCGCTCCGGCCATCGCCAGCCATTGTAGGACTTCTCGCCGCGAAGAATGGGCACAGGGCCCGAGACGCGACTCATCTTTCAGGTCCAACTCCGCTGTGGTATACGTGCTCTTCGAACCGTGATGTCTCATCGGCTCGCCCTCCGTTTTTCTGCGATTGCCAGAATGTTAGTAATTGCCGAACCGAAATCTACACCTCGCCGCTCCCGCAAACAATGCGAAAGTGAATTCGGTCATGTATCGCCCCGCATGGACTGGCAAACTCGCGTAGACGCAGTTCCGAATCCAATTGGCCGGGGAGTTGGCAAGACAACCAGCCTTCGCCAGGCCGCCCGGGCCATCAAATCCACCTTGACATTTTTTGCCCGGAAATGCCACGCTGCCCTCAGTCACTTTCCCACAAGATGATTTGTGGCGCCGGGGAAACGCGAAGTTACTCGCGGCCTGAAAAACTTCCAAGGAGGAATTGCCATGCTCGTCGTCCGAAACAGTTTCGTCGCCAAACCGGGAAACGCAAGCAAGCTCGCCGCGCAATTGAAGGAGGCTGCCGCCTCCGGAAAATTTTCCCGGTACCGCATTCTGACCGATTTGACGGGTGAATTTAACCGCGTCATTTTGGAATTTGAAGTGGCCAACATAGCGGAATTCGAAGCCCAGTGGAAGGATTACAACACCAACGAGGCCTTCCGCGCGAAGATGAAAGGCTACACGGATTTGTGGATTTCCGGCAGCCGCGAAATTATGCAGATTGCCTAGGTAGGACAGGCTTCAGCCTGTCGCTCCTGTGGCGCGCCGCAGCGGACAGTCCTACTGGTAAGCCGGTCGCGCCGCGGCGCTTACTTCTGCAAGAAATCCAGCGTCCTCGTCCACGCGAGCCTGGCGGCATCGGCGTTAAATTGCCCGCCCGGCGCGTAAAAGCCGCGATTGACCTGGGGGTAAACAAAGTACGTAAAGTTTTTTCCGGCATCGGTCATCGTCTTTTCTGTCAGCAGCGCATTACCCGTAGTGCGGAAATCGAACTGCGCGTAGTGCGCGAGAACCGGCGCGTGGACTGCGTCGAAACTCTGCGAAGGCGTGCTGCCGCAATAGACGACTGCGCGATATAACTCCGGCACGGAAATGGCCAGCATAAAGCTACGCCACCCGCCCCAGCCAAATCCCACCGTGGAAATCTTCGCCGCGTCCACGCCCGAATCCTTCTGCAGGTAAGCGAACGCCGCCCTGGCATCCTCGACGCTGAGGTTCGGAGACAATTGGCCCACGGCTTGCGCCATCTGGTCGGCCGTTCTGGAGCCGCCAAGGCGGGAAGTAAAGTCCGGCGCCAGAGCGAAAAATCCAGCCGCGGCAAACTGCTTGGCGATATCCCGGATCGAATCGTTCAGCCCCTGGTTGTCGTGAATCACGAGGACGGCAGGATGCTTTCCCGCGCTCACCGGCTTGGCAACAAATGCTTCGATACTGAACCCGCCCGAGTCGTAGTGAATGGTTTGCGTGTTCACATTGGCCGCTGAGGCTTCCTGCGCCGGCGCCGCTTGGAGTGGCAAATCGATGGAAACAAAAAGTGAGACGGCGAAGAAAATTATTACAGCCGCGGCCAAGCTCTGCGCGAACAACCCGGGCCTCGCGGATCGGCGATGATTCATGCACTCTCCCAAGTAGGGCGCGCTCTCGTTGCGGGAGCGCGCAAAAGTGATACGGGTTTACGTAGCGCCGGCGTCTCGCCGGCGATTTTGCGCCGGATTGAGATCAGAAAAAATGCCGGCGGGACGCCGGCGCTACAACACTACTCGACAATGCGGGTCCAATTTTCGTCCAGCTTGAGTTACGGATTGCTTGCCCGAGCGGAAAAATACTGCGCTTGCGCCTTCAACGCCTGCAACTCTTCCTTGGAGCGAATCTGCATGCGTGCGATCTTGCTGTTTCGCGTGTAGCCGACGACGACCCGCGTGGTTCCGTCCCGCTCATCGAGCGAAATGTGCCGCAAATTGATTCCACGCCCCGGCAAGGGAAACTCGGTCCACTGCTCGGTTTTCGGATCGAATCGGGCCACCGAATCGCCGTTGGTGAGGTTGACCCAGACGTTGTGATTCTTGTCGACGCTCGCGTCGTAGGGCGCGGATTCCGGCGTGGGGTACTTGTAGAGCGTGGATTTCAGCGTGTGAACATCGTACTTCTCCAAATTTCCGCCCCAATAATCGCATACCCAGATCACGTCGCCGTTCTTGTCCGCGCCCATGCGGCGCGGGCCCTCCGACCACCACGCGGAGAAATCGGTAAGTTCGACTCCCGCCAGTTCGTACAATTTCTTGTCATCGGCTGTAATCGCTCCGTCGGCGCGCGCGGGCCGCGGCGGCTCGTGGAACTCCTGCGTCTTGCCGCTCTCGATGTCCGCGCGGTTCACGCGGTCGATGTTGATCTGCGTCCACCAGCCGTTGCCCATGCGGTCCGCGGCAATTCCGTACGATCCGCCCGGACCGTTGTCGATCGGCGTCGGCGATTTGAATTCCCTGAACTCATGCGTGTTTGGATCGTAGCGGAACGCACCGATTCCCGTCGTGGCCCATACGTTTCCTTTGGTGTCGACGTCGATGCTGGTGCTCGCCCCAGCCATTCCCTTGGGCGGCGCGATCATGTCGTACTTCATCGTGGCCGGATCGACGCGCAGCAGGTTTCTTCCTCCGCCTCGCGGATCGCCGATCACCGTGGCCCAGAGAATTCCATTCGGGTCCATGGTGAGGCCGTGCGTCGGCGCGGCCAACCCATTCATCCCGGGAACTTTGATGTCACTCACTTTCCCCGTTTTTGTATCGAGCCTGCTGATGGTCCGCGTATAGCTCGGTTCCGAAGTGGTGAACCAAATGTTGCCGTTCCGATCGGTCTGAGAGTCGTGCAGGCCGCGCGAGCCATTCAACGCGGAGGGAGTTCCCAGCGACCAAAATGTTCCGTCGTTGGTCGGGAAACCGTCGTCGGTGGGGTTCGCGTCCGGATCCGCGACGGGAATGTTGTATTCCGTGACGATGGCGCGGGCCGCTTCGCCGCGCGGGCGCGCGTGCAGCTTGATTTGCATCGTCGAGGGTCCAGGACCGCGAGCTTCCGAAAGATACGTCGCAAGTTCCTTCTTGTAGTAGGCCATCACCGGGAACGGCGCCATGTCCGGCCCGGCGTACTCGCCGCCGCCGTTGTATACGCGCGACATCAGATTCAGGATCGCTTCCCACCCTTTTTCGTCAAAGCGGTTCTGCAAAATGTAACTGGGTTCGTGGCAACCGGTGCAGGTATTGTAGAAAACGTCCTTCATCTTGCGATGCTGGGGAGTATCTTCGGGCAGGGAAGTGACGTACTCCTGCCCCGTCATCTGCTTGACGATTTCCAAATTGTCTTTGATCGTGGCTAGCGTGAAATCCTGGCGTCCGGCGGTTCCGTTCAAGCTGACTTCGGACTTCCCGGCTTCAAATCCTTCCGCTTGCGCCCAGACCTTGTATTTCCCTTCGGCCATGCGAGGAAAATAGTAATTACCATCTTCGTCGGTAAAAACGCTGGTTGTAATTGTCTGTCCAACGCCTCTGGCGGACACGGTCACGCCGTCCAGCCTGGCGCCCGCGTCGGACTTTACCGACCCGGACAGCAGTACACCTGCCTGCTGCGCGGGCGCGCTCTTTGCGCTTACGGCGCACAGCGTCACCATCACGGTTATTGCTGCCTTCAGGGAGATTTCCCAGAGCCGCTTCCTATTTGTCATGGCGCACTCCTCAAATTCTTGCACACGGATCAGAATTACTCTGCGGAACTTGCCGGTGTTCCTTCTTTCTGATTCGGATTTCTTTTTGGCCGGGCAGGGCGATTCACGGTCTTGAGATACTCAATGATGGAATCGATTTCCGCGCGCGTAAGTCCGTACTTGAATCCGGGCATCAGGCTCTCGCGCCCATCCAGGATCACGCCGCGAATATTGTCCTCATTGTCTTCCACGATTTCTTTGTACAAAGCGGGGCCGTAGCGCTTGCTGACAACGGTGGGCAGAGTATGGCAAACCGCGCACCGTTGCTGGAAAATTCGCCGCCCGTCTTTTTGTGTGTCCGTCAATGCAGCGCCGGAAGTTTGCTGGGCGCGCAGCGGAAGCGAGATGGCCAGGAAGAAGCCCAGCCCGATCAGGAACATGGAAGACTTGCGAATCAAGACTCCCTCCATGGCAGCTATCCTTACACGAGTGTCAAAGATGAAAGAAAAATTAAGAATCTACTTAAATTATAATCGAATTTTAGGCGTGCCGAGAAGTCAAGTCAAGGCGCTTTCCGGGCACGCAGAACCCGGGAACGCCAATCGCCCGATTGGCGTTTTTCGCCGCGCCATTCAGGAGAATGGCGTTCCCGGGAGAATCCCGGGCTAGCTCTTCGCGGCTGGAGCCAGGAACAGTCCGTGCTCGAGAAAATCCAGGACGGCGCGGCGGCGCTGTTCGACGTTGCGGGGATTCCAGATATCGCGGTTCCAAATCTGGCTGGCCAGCTGCCCAGTTGCAAAATAGTACATAATCATTCCAAAGATGGTGAAAACCATCTGGTCGGGATCGACGGCGCGAAATTGGCCGCGCGCGATCCCCTCGCGGATCGTTTTCACGGCGCGTTTGTGCAAGGGACGGTGATGCGCCACCACCGTCCAGTGCAGGGGCCGCCGGTCCGCCATCATTTCGCGCTGGATCAGGCGCGGGTAGGCGGGGTTGCGCATGACGAAGTCGAACGTCAGGTTCACCAGGGCTCGCACGCGCGCGGGAGGATCCATCGAGAGCACGGCGGGAGATTCCATCTGCGCGGAAATTTGCGCGATCATCGTTTCGAGCACGAAGCGGTGCAGCTCTTCCTTGTTCCGAAAATAGTAATACGGAAGAGCCTTGTTGACGCCGGCGACCCGCGCGATATCGTCCATGCGCGCGCCGGCAAGTCCCCTCTGCGCGAACACTTTTCGCGCGGCCACCACGATGCGCCGAACGGTGGCGAATTGGCGCCCTTCGCGAAGAATCCGCCTCCCGATGGGTGAAAGTTCCCAGTTCCGGATGAGTTCCGTCCGGGATTTGGATTTTGTTTTGGATTTGCCCATTTTGCGACCGCAAAGATGTAATCGAAATAAACGCCAACGTCAAGGTGTAAGAAAGAATTACCGGTATCCATCACACTTTTGTAGCCGAATGTGCAGATTGCGTTTCAACGGGGATCGGTCCTATGGCACAATGTCGACAAAGGGGAATGCGTGAATATGCTCTGGCCATCCGTGTACGAGATCAAGCGTCGCGGTCCTTGCATGATCCGGCGCATCACTCTGCCGGCGATCGGCGCGATCCTTTTGCTGGCGGCCCCTGCGCCGCGGGCGCAAAACGCCGCGCAGCAGGGTGAAAAGAGCGAGGCGGCTCTCGCGGGGAACGTGGAAACCGGCAGAAAGATTTTCACCAAAGACGGCTGCTACGAATGCCACGGCCGCGAGGGGCAGGGCGCGGCTCAAGCGTCTGGCCCGCGCATCGGGCCGTCGCAACGTTTCATTCGCCCCTTCATCAAGTACGTTCGCCAACCGACCGGCCAGATGCCGCCATACACCCGCGCGGTCATCTCAGACCAGGAACTCGCCGACATTTATGCGTATCTGCAGTCAAGGCCAATGGCTACACCCTCCAAGGATATCTCGCTCCTGAATCAGTAGAGTTCATTTCGCAAATCGCATTGTTGTAGATTTCTCGGTACGTTTTCGCGCCAACGGCGCGGAGGATACCAGCCCGGGGCAACGCCCCGGGTAGCGCGCCAAGATGTATTCGTCCGCCCTGAAAGGGCGGAAGGGATCCCCCCGCCCTTTCAGGGCGCACGAGAATAGATGGATTCTGAAACCCAGGGCGGTGCCCTGGGCTAGTATCCGGCGGCGCTTTCAGCGCCGGAACGGGAAGTGAACTGAAAAATTAAGAGGAATGGAAAATTGTTCAGCGCGGCTGCGTGACGGCTTCGACCAGCGCCGGCTCGCCGCGTTTGACGACTTCCTTCGCGCGCAGAATCGCCGGGCCGAGGTCCTTCGGGTCCGTAATCGGGCCTTCGGAGTAGACGCCCATGCCTTTGGCGACCATGGCGAAGTTGATGTTGGGATCCGTGATGGTTGTGCCGATGGAGGCGCGGTCAATACCGCGGCTGTGCCGGTCGGCCATGCGCTGCACGTGCATGACCTCCTGGTGGTACGCGCGGTTGTTGTGCATGACGCTGAGGAGCGGAATGTGATGATGCGCCGAAGTCCAGAGAACTCCCGGGGCGTACATCAAGTCGCCGTCATTTTGAATCGTGACGGTCAGCCGGCCATGTTTCTTGTTGGCCAGCGCGGCGCCGAGCGCGGCGGGAGCGCCGTAGCCGACGCCGAACCCGCCGGACGCCCCAATGTACTGGTAATACTTGTCAAAATTCCACAGCCGCAGCGGCCAGCGGTTTACCCACGGCGAAACTTCGCAGACCAGGGACCAGTCTTCCTTCTTGATCGCGCCCCAGATTTCCGCGCAGAGGCGCGCCGTCGTGATGGGGCTGGCATCCCAGGCGTAGGCCGCTTCATCGCGGGCGCGCCGCAGGGCTTCTTCATGTTGCGCCGCGAGTTTCTTGCCGCGGTCCGCGAACGTCCTCTTGCGATCGTCTGTCAGCAGGCGCTTGACGGCCTCGATCAGCGACGGCAGCGTCGCCTCCGCATCTGCCGCCATGGCCAGGTCCACTTCCGTGTAGCGCTGGAAATCCTGGTAATTGCTTTTCATGTAGAGATCGCTGGCGGTGATACTGATCAGCTTCACATCTTTTTTGGTTGCGGGCTGCGAGGTGCGGTGCAACTGATCGCGGTAAGAATTAATCGTGCCCCAGAAATTCAGCGCTTCCAGACCCAGGATGACGTCCGCGCCGCCGATCACCGCGCGCGTCCGCTCGGTCTGATTCAAGGGATGCTGCGAAGGGAAATTCATACGCGCGGCTAGATCCACGACCGGTGCTTGCAGTGTTTCGGCGAGCTCGACCGTGTACTTCAATCCGTCGGCCGTGCGCGCGGTGCGCTCCAATAGAATGACCGGATTTTCCGCGGCGACGAGCATTCGCGCCGCCTCCGCGACCGAGCCCGAATCCCCCTGCGGCGGCATGGCTCGCGTGAGTTTCGGGATGTGATATTTGGCGTCATCGGGAATCGCGCCCTCTTGCAGCTCTCCGTCGGCGACCAGAAGCACGGGCGCCATGGGCGGCGTCATCGCGATTTTGTAAGCGCGCACGGCGGATTCCGCGAAATGATCGAGCGAAATCGGCACGTCATCCCACTTCAAGCAATCGCGGACAATGGCCGCGGCATCCTGAACGCTGTGATCCCACTCCACTCCCGGGCGCCGGGAATTGATGTCCAACGCGTTGCCGGCGATCAGGTAAATCGGCACGCGATCGCAAAACGCGTTGTAGATGGCCATCGATCCGTGCTGCAAGCCAACGTCGCTGTGGAGAAAAACCGCCATTGGCTTGCCTTCGATTTTGGAATAGCCGTGGGCCATGGCCACGGCCGATTCTTCGTGGCAGCAGGTGATGAACTCCGGATTCTCGTTTCCACCGTAATTGATCACCGATTCGTGCAGGCCGCGAAAACTCGATCCCGGATTGGACGCCACGTACTCGATGCCCAGCGATTTGATCACGTCCACCATGAAGTCGGACCCGGAACGGCTCTCGGTCAGGACATCCAGCACGGCGGGCGTGCCGGTTTCCAGCTCTTTCGGCATGGGCTGCGCGGTCCCCGCGCGGGAAACCTCGGCCTGCCGCGCGTTCGCAACCGCGGGGATCGCCGCGAGCGCGGCTGCGCCCGCCGCGGCGCCTTTCAGAAATTTTCGGCGATCGATCGCATCTTTTTTGGATTTTCGCATGGTGTTTTCCGTTAATTTCGCAGGGCAATTTTATCCATTCACTTAAATGTTTGTGCCAGTATCGCCACCTTATGCCAGCGCAATTCGAGAGTCAAGCGCGCTTCGATTCCAATGTGCAGGGGCGCGCCGAAGAATGCGGGGCGGAGGGTATTTTCGGAAGAAGCAGACTAGGAGTTTGTCCCGCAGAAAATTTCAACCACTCTGAATCTGCGGCGTCCTGCTTTGGTGTTGCTCAAAGTCCCGGAGGGACGTCATACCGTAGCCCACCGTTTGAACGGTGGGGACCGTTGTGCGGTCCTTTACAGCCCCGGAGGGGCGGTACAAGGTTAACCCTGTGCCGCCCCTCCGGGGCTTAGCTTTCTACTCTCACAATTTCCCACCGCTCACGCGGTGGGCTACGTTCTTTCGTCCCTGACGGGACTGGCCAGATTGATAAGAGCGAATCTTCGTTCTGCGGGACAGAGTCCTAGCCGCGCGCTTTCTCTTTGGACCGCCAGAATTCGGCTTGCGGTCTCGCGCTGATGGAATGTCTACTCACGACATGAAGCGCTGGAACCGGCTTGGACGCGCGTTCCGCGGCGTGCCTCAAAATACGGCTCAGGTCGCTGCCTTCCGGCACGCTCCCTTGGGCAAATTCCTTCGTTCCGCCGCCTTTTCCTCCGCAGGACTTGACCGCTTCCCGCAGCAATGCGTTCATGTCGCCGGATACGCCCTCGGATTTAGCCATGACGATGGATCCATTTGCTTCCGAGCCGAGCAACGCGACCACTCCGGGTTCGGTAATGATGTTCGTCGCCACGGATCGCAGATATTCCATGTCCGCATCCGCCAAAATGCCCGTCACCGTCCGCGGCGGATCGGCCGCATGTTGCTCGCGCTCTTTGGCCAGAAGCACTTGCGCTTGCAAGGCCGCGGATTCCGCCAGATATCGCTGGCCCATTCGATTGCCGGCGTTGCGTTCGTTGAGAATTCGCGTGATTCCAGCGTGAATGGTGTCGGGGCCGCAGGTCAGGCGCTGCGAAATGTCCTCGAGAAGCGCAAAATCAGCCCGCGCCACCCGCCTCGCCCTCTGGCCGCAAACGAATTCCACGCGCCAGTTTTCGCGGATCTTCTTCATGCGCCGTACGAGAATCATTCCGATCTGGCCCGTGCGGCAAACGTGCGTCCCTCCGCAGGCCTGGATATCGACGCCTTGAATCTCCACCGCGCGCAGGATCCCTTCCCGCTCCGATTCCTTTCGGACGCCGAGCGACGTAAGGTCCGCAGCTGTCCCGTACTGGATATGAATGGGCCTGTCTTCAAAAATAATTTCGTTTACAAAACGCTCAATGTTTTCCAACTGCTCGTCCGATATCGAAGACGTAGCGACATCGAGCGTGGAGACCTTCTTGCCCATATGAAACGAAACGGGGGGAATATTGAAGAGGGCCAGGAACGCCGCGGTCAACACATGCGAGCCCGAGTGCTGCTGCATGTGGTCGAATCGCCGCGGCCAGTCAACCGAGGCGCGCACCGCGCCGGGCGTCAGCTCGCGATCGGTCACGTGCACGACCGTGCCGTCCTCCCGCTCGAAGACATCCACGACCGCCGCATCGCCCAGACACCCGGTGTCGTGCGGCTGGCCTCCCGACGTGGGATAAAACGCAGATTGCTCCAGCGTGACCCACCATGAGGGGGACGCTCCCTTGGCGTCATCGGTCTTGGAACTCTCGCAGGAAACCACACGCGCGTCGAATTCGCGCAGAAAGGAATCGCGGTAATATAGCCGTTCGGTCAAGGGGTAGTGCCTCCGTTCCACAAATCCACTTTGCAGTCACAAAACTACCCACCAGGCGGGGATTCCGGAAGGACGACCACTTAATAGCAATCTGACCACCACATGGGGTCCAGGCCGGTGGGGTCAGCAAACCAGCCATTGATTGTAACCATAGGATTACAATAGGCTTAGTCGAAATGCTGGGGGAACTTGCCTCGATGGCCAGCAATTCGCATCTCCTGAAAATCAGACAATCGGAAAATTGTTGTCCCTATAGTTCCGAAAAGTTCCCATTGCTGGTCTTCATCCTGGGCGTTGCAATCTGAGGATTCCGCAAGCATCTGCATCCGGAAATGCTCCCGGGAACGCCAATCTCCCGATTGGCGTTTTTCGCCGCGCCATTCAGGAGAATGGTGTTCCCGGGCCATCAAGCGTTTGGAAGTCCACGATTTGAACTTTGAATTGGCCTTACCGGAATGCATGAGGCAGGATGGATCAGGAGGAAAAGGCTTTTAAACATTTGGATTAAAACTTTGTCTTCCAAGTCGAAAGGGAATCCCCCCGGTCTTTCCCGCAAAAGTGAGTCTGCTTCAGACACCTCGCTGTGTCCTGGCAAGTAACAATTTCATTTGAGTGAGCTTCGAGCGGATTTTTTCATTTTCTTTATTCGCTTGAAGGATTCCGCAAGAAATACTTTTTAGGAGGCTTCATGTTAAGTGAACAAAATCTCTTTCTGGAAGACGTGTACCCGGGCGGCAGGCCAAAAAGCAGCGTGGTATTGCCTCCGCCCAAACTTGCGCCGCAAAACCGCGTTTTTGCCGAGGCCTTGCTTGAAAACTCCACGACGCGCCAGCGCCGAAGCCCAATGGATTGGGCCCTTTCCTTTTTCATACATTTCGCCATCTTGCTCTTGCTGCTGTTTCTTCCGCTGTACTTCTCACAAGGAATCGATATGAAGGGGTTGGAAACGACGCTCCTGGTTGTGCCCATGCCGCCCATGGCTGCGGCGCCTTCCGCTCCGCCTTCCGTTGCTCGCGTGGTCCGCGTTGCTCCAAAAGTGTTCACGCCGGGGAAGCTCACCGCGCCAACTTTTATTCCGAAGGCCGTTCCAACGGCTTCTAGCGACGCCCCTCCTCCGGAGGAAGCGTTTGCAGCAGGGATGGGCGCTGTTCCGGGCGGCGTCCCCGGAGGACAGATCGGCGGCATCACCGGCGGAATGCCGAGTGTTGCGGCGCCCGTAACGGCAGCGCCCACGGGCGATGGGCCGAAACGCCCGGTGCGCATCGGTGGTGACGTAAAACCGCCGCGCTTGATCTACGGCCCCGCGGCAGTCTATCCAATCCTGGCGAGCCAATCGCACGTCCAT
>JBGQJJ010000009.1:0-21424 GCA_041498955.1 Terriglobia bacterium | reverse complement strand
AGTCTCTGATCCTCATTGCGTTCACGATCTGCAAGGTGTTCCTGTACGACGTTTCGCAGCTGGGAGGGAGTTACCGGATTGTGAGTTTCATCGGACTTGGCGCGGTGCTGCTCGGCATTTCGTTTATCTACCAACGCGACTGGCTGAGGCTGTCTCCGCACGCGCCGCAAGAAACGGATCAGGGTAACGGATGATGAAGACGGCATGGGGGTTCCTGTTCGTCGTCCTGGCAACCAGTCCCGCGATCCCTTATTTCAAATACCAGCGGCAAATTGGGACGGCAAGTGCGCGTGGGCAGCACTACGCCGTGGTGGACGAGACCGTCTGGCCGCATGCCCTTCCGAATCTGGATGACCTGCGCCTGTATGCAGCCGGCAAAGAGATTCCCTACGCCAGAAGAACGATGTGGGGCAGCAGGGAGACCGAACAGAAAACAGTCCGGCTGTTGCAGCCCGGCACTCTCGGCGGGAAAACTCAATTTCTCCTGGATATGTCCGGTGTCTCCGAGTATGACCGCATTACGTTGACGCTCAGCACAAAAAACTATGTGGCGCATGCGCGTGTGGAAGGCCAGGACGATTCCCATGGAACGCAGTGGGCAAACCTGGGGACAACCACTCTTTTCGATCTGTCCGATGAAAAGCTGGGGCACAACAGCACGCTTCAGATCCCGGTGAGCACTTACAAATACTTGCGTGTCACCCTCGACGGCCTTGTGAAACCTTCGGACATTCAGGGCGCCACTGCGGGAATCGAACGGGCGCAAGAGGCGGTATGGCGCGACCTCAACAGCGAACCCAACGAGACCAAGGAGGGCAAGGATACTGTTTTGACGTTCTCTGTTCCGGAAAATGTTCCTGTAGAACGAGTGATGCTCACTATCGATCCCGCGCAAGGCAATTTCCAGCGTGCGATAGAGGCGCAAAGCGACAAAAGGTCAACGACTGGGGTCGGCGAGATCAGCCGCATTCACATGCAGCGCAATGGGGGAAAAATCGATGTCGACCAGACTTGGCTCTCCCTGAACGCGGCGAGACAGGGACAGTTGCGCGCCGTCATTCACAATGGCGACGATGCCCCCTTGAGGATTACCCGCGCGCGCCTCCAGCAGTACGAGCGGCGGATCTATTTCGATTGCGACGCGGGCGCCATGCTGGGGCTCTATTACGGCGACCAAAAACTTGATGCGCCGGTGTACGACTACGCGAAGTTATTCCAGAGCGACGCGAGTGCTGGACAGATGCAGATGGGCACCGAAGAAGCCAACGCCGGCTATACCGGGCGTCCCGACGACCGGCCGTGGTCGGACCGTCATCCGGCAGTGCTGTGGGCGGCGATTTTGGCGGCGGTGGCGATCCTCGGCGGGATCGCGATGCGGTCGATCAAGACTGCGGCCTCGTAAAAATGTAAGTGCAAACTCGTCACGAAAAAGACCTCATCCCAAGGGATCGAGCAAACCGCGGCCACGCGGTCATGCGGGCAGCGCTCACTTTTGTTATGATGAATGTGCAGCCTGATCCTGATGACCCAACTACCTGAATCCGTGAACCGGAAAGCGCTCTTCCTGCGCGCCTGCAGGTGTGAGCCGGTCGAACGCGTCCCAGTGTGGATTATGCGCCAGGCCGGGCGTTACTTGCCGGAATATCGCGCCGTTAAGGCCAAGCACAATTTTCTCGAGGTCTGCAAGACGCCGGAACTTGCCATCGAGGTTTCGCTCCAGCCCTATCGCATCCTGGGCGTGGACGCCGTCATCGTTTTCTCGGATATCTTGATTGCCGCCGGTGCGATGGGACTGCCATTCGAACTATCGGATAAAGGGCCTGTGATCGAGTATCCGCTTCGAACGGCCGCTCAAATCAGAGAACTTGCCTCCTTTGATCCCGAGCAGGAAACGGGCTTTCTGATGGACGCGATCCGCGGCCTGGTGCGTGAGCTTGGTCCCAGCGTGCCGGTCCTGGGCTTTGCTGCCGCGCCGTGGACGCTGGCTTGTTACATGATCGAGGGCCACGGGAAAGATGGATTTCCCGCAGCGAAGACGATGCTTTACTCCGATCCGCAGCTTTTTCGAAACTTGCTCGAACGCATCGCGCGCGCCACGGCTCGGTATCTGCGGGCGCAAATCGCGGCGGGAGCGACCGCAGTGCAACTTTTCGACACTTGGGTGGGCGAACTCACACTGGACCAATATCGCGAATTTGCGTTGCCCGCCACGCAGCTTCTGATTGAAGAGATTGGCGCGGGCGATGCGCCGGTGATTCTCTACACGAAAGCGTCCAGCCACCTGCTGACCGCGGCGGCCAAATCCGGGGCGAACGTGTTGAGCGTGGATTGGCGCGTGAACTTGGCAGCCGTTCGCGAACAGATTGGGCCGCGCATCGCGCTGCAGGGCAACGTCGATCCGTGCCTGCTGCTCGGTCCGGAAGCGGGCGTGCGCGAGGCGGCTCGCGCGGCTGTCGAGAGCACGGGCGGCGTTGGGCACATACTGAATCTTGGCCACGGCATTCTGCAGCAGACGCCGGTGGAAAATGCGCGCGCGTTTGTTCAGGCCGGCCAGGCTACCACCGTCGCCGACAAGGTGCGTATGGAAGGGGCGCGTTAGAAGCCCCCCGGGTGCGGGCTGTACTTGTTCACCCTGAGTTCCGAAGGGCAGCCCGCCTAATATATGAGCGATTCAAATCTCCATTTGCGGCTAAACCGGGAACGCTTCGAAATTTCCGAAGCGTTTCTCGAAAAATACAATCGGCCGGGACCGCGCTACACGAGCTATCCCACGGCGCCGGTTTGGCAGGATAATTTTGGCCCGGACGATCTCGAGCAGTTCTACGCGACGGCCAATGCGGCGCGCACTCCGGTATCGCTCTACATGCATCTTCCCTTCTGCGAGAGCCTCTGTCTGTTCTGCGCTTGCAACGTCGTCATCACCAAGGATCATAGCGTCGCGCCGCCGTATGTCGAAATTCTGGAGCGGGAAATCGAGCGCGTCAGCGGGTTCGTGTCCCGTGAACGGCCCGTTGTGCAATTTCACTGGGGCGGCGGCACGCCCACGTATTTGACGCCGGAACAAATGGAAGGCTTGTTCCGCTTCACGGCCGAGCGGTTTACATTCGCGCCAGACGCGGAAATCGGCATCGAAATCGATCCGCGCGTGACGACGCACGCGCACCTCGAGACGCTTCGGCGGCTCGGCTTCAACCGCCTGAGCATGGGCATTCAGGATTTTCATCCCGAAGTCCAGGAAGCGATTCACCGCGTCCAGCCGCTGGAAATGACGCGCGGCTTGATCGAAGAGGCGCGCCGGCTCGGCTTCGACAGCATCAACGTCGACTTGATCTACGGCCTTCCATTGCAAACCGCCGAACGCTTCGCGCATACGGTAGAGCAAGTCGTCGCGCTCTCGCCGGACCGCGTCGCGATGTTCAGCTACGCGCATGTGCCGTGGCTGCGCAAGCAGCAGGGCGCGCTCGCCACGCGGCTGCCTGAAGGGATGGAAAAATTCCGCATCTTCCGCGCGGGCCTGGAAAATTTCCTCGCCGCCGGATACCAATATATCGGCATGGACCACTTCGCGCGGCCCAGCGACGAACTGGCCGTGGCTCAGCGTGGGCGCACGCTACACCGCAATTTTCAGGGCTACACGACGAAAGCCGGCGCCGATCTCTACGGCATGGGTGTGAGCGCGATCAGCAGCGTCGGCGCGTGCTACGCGCAGAACGATCGCGACGTCGCTCCCTACCGCGAGCGCATCGAGCGCCGCGGCCTCGCCACCATGCGCGGCTACCGCCTGACCGAAGAGGATTTACTACGCCGCGCCGTCATCAGCCGCATTTTGTGCCACGGCGTGCTTCACAAAAACGAAATCGAACAGGAATTCGGGATCAACTTTGACAAGACCTTCGCCCCGGAAATCGAACGCCTCGCCCCGTTTGTTTCGGACGGATTGCTCGAACTCGATGACGGCGTCCTGCGCACGACGCTCCTGGGCCGCATTTTCATTCGCAATATCGCCATGGTCTTTGACCCGTATCTCGAAAAACAGAAGCTCGAAAGCCGCCAGCTTTTTTCAAAAACGCTCTGATCGACCGATCGAGGTTTCGTGTCCATTCCGGCGCCGACTGCATATCCCGTACTTGTGATTGGCGGAGGAATTTCCGGGCTGGCTTGCTCGTATCACTTACAGCAAGCTGGAATTCCAGTTCGAACGCTGGAGGCTGCGAGCCGCCCCGGCGGCGTCATTGCAACCAAGCAAAAGGACGGATTCCGGTTCGAGCTCGGCCCGCAAAGCTTTCTTTCCACGGAGCCGCTCGCCGGGCTCATCGACGCGCTTGGGCTCAAAGACCAACTGCTGCGCGCCGATCCGCGCGCGCCGCGGTACATTCTCTTGGGCGGCCGGTTAATAGCGGCGCCGCTTGCCCCGCCTTCCCTTCTGACCTCTCCTTTATTTTCGGCCCACACGAAATGGCGGCTGGTCACGGAAATCCTGCGCCGCACGCGGCCCCCGGCAGAAGATGAGTCCGTTGCTGCATTTGTTCGCCGCAAATTCGGAGACGAGTTGCTCGCCCGGTTTGTCGCTCCTTTCGTCTCCGGCGTGTATGCTGGCGATCCGGAACGGCTGAGTTTGCGCGCCGCGTTTCCGAAACTTCACGAATTCGAAGCGCGGCATGGAAGCGTCTTCCGCGGGGCCATCAAATCGCGGCCCGCGAAGGGAACGCCGCGCGCCGGACTGTGCTCGTTTCGCGATGGCATGGAAACACTGCCGCGAGCGATCGCCGCGCGCCTGGGCGACTCGCTTCTGCTCGAAACCAGCGTGGCAGGCTTGCGCCACGGCAAGGCAAATGGAAAGCCGTGGTTTGAGGTCGGGATCACGCGCCATAATCATAGTGAGACGCTGCCGGCTAGCGCAGTTGTCGTCGCCACGCCTACGGATATCGCTTCGCAAATCCTGCACGGGCTTTCCGACAAATTTGCATCCGTATTTTCGCGAATTGAATACGCGCCGGTTGCGGTTGTGTCCGCGTGCTATCGCCGCGAGCAGATTCAGCACCCTCACGATGGATTTGGCTTTCTTGTCCCGCGTGCCGAAGGGCTGCGGGTTCTCGGAACGGTGTTCAACTCCGCGCTCTTCGCAGGGCGCGCGCCGGAAGGAATGGTTTGCTTCACCAGCTTTGCAGGAGGCGCAACAGACACTAAGCTTTGCGAATTGAGCGACGAGGAAATCACGGAAACGATTTGCGCCGAAGTCGCGCGAGTCCTCGGCATCACGGGAAAGCCTGTTGCTATCAATCTGCATCGCCACGCGAGCGCCTTGCCGCAATACAATCTGGGCCACTCCCAAATCGTGAAATCGCTCGAAGCGCTCACCGCGGGGATGCCAGGATTGTTTCTGGCCGGAAATTACTTGTCAGGCCCATCCATCGGAGCTTGCGTCGAACAGGCCTTTGGGACTGCAGAAGCGGTTCGTGTCTATCTCGCCTCGATCGGAGTTGCGGGTGTTGGAGCCGTCGCTCACGCGTGATTTTTGTAGGACAGCCACTCTTGGCTGTCCGCTTTTGTTAGTGAAATTGCGCGGGACAAGCAAGAAAGGACAGCCAAGAGTGGCTGTCCTACAAAAATCCATTGTCGTAGTAAGATGTTGCCCGGTATAGGCTTCTCGGGCTGGATCTCATCCAATCGCGTCGTTTCTCCGTACTTATAGAGGAACGGAAAGGGAACGGAATTTTGCTGCTTGCAGTCGTCCAACCCTGGCCCGAGGGCAAACAGCCGACGGACGCTGTCCTGATGGAACGCATTCTGCAACGCGACTCCGGCGCTCTCGAAGCTCTATACGACCGCTACGGCAGGCCCGTGTATTCCCTTGTTCTGCGAATCGCTCAGCATCCTTCGTCGGCCGAGGAAATTGTGCAGGACGTTTTTCTGCAACTGTGGCGCAGCGCGGACCGGTTTCAAATCTCGCGCGGGCCGCTCGAGCCGTGGCTGTTCACGATGGCGCGCAACCGCGCGCTCGATTTCCTGCGCCTGAAGCGTGAGAAGCAGCGCCGCCGCGAAGATTCGGATTCCGATGTTCTTCCTTCCGCCGTCGTGCGTCCCGATCCAGAAGGCGACATCGATCAGTCCAGGCGCGCGGAAAAAATTCGCGCTCTCATGACTGCTCTTCCCGAAGCGCAGCGCCGCGCGATCGAGCTGGCCTTCTTCGAGGGCATGTCGCACAGCGAAATTGCCGCGGCCACGGGCGAAGCGCTTGGCACCGTGAAAAGCTGGATTCGCGGCGGGCTGCTGCGGCTTCGGGAATCGCTTGGGGAGGCAAGTTCGTGATGATTTGCGAACAACTCGCTCCGCTCTACGAAGAGTACGCCCTCGGCGTGCTGGAGGGAGAAGAGCGCGCGGAACTGGAGGCGCATCTGGCGCGGACTTGCGCGACGTGCACGCCCGGCGTCGCCCAGGCGAGGTGGGTGGTCGCGCAACTGGCGCACGCCGCGCCCGATGCGCAGCCCCCGGCCGCGTTGCGAGGGAAAATCCTGGACGCGGTCAAGCCCTCCGCGGACGCGGCGCGCGCCGTAGCTCCTATCGAGAAGCCAAAGCCTTCCGAGCCTCGAGCGATGTTCCCCGCATGGGCCTGGGCTGCGGCTGCGGCGCTTGCGCTGATCACGGGATACACGATCCGCCAGATGAACAATCAAAACGATCAGCTGGCCCAACTGCGCAAACAAATGAAGCTCGCAACGATGCAGAACCAGGCGCTGCAGAATCAACTGGACCTGGACCGCATGGTGGCATCGGTCATGCTGTCGCCCGATTCCATGCCGCTCAAACTCATGCCGAAGGACAAGAATATGCCGATGGTTCACGCCTACCTGCATCCGCACATGGGCGTGGCCATCACGGCGGATCAGATGCCCTCCCTGCCTTCGGCGCGCACGCTGCAGCTTTGGTTCGTGCCGAAAACAGGAAAGCCGTTGAGCGTCGCGATTTTCCATCCCGATGCTTCCGGCCAGATCGCGCTGGTGGCTCCTGTGAATATGCCGATGAATGAAATTGCCGCGCTGGCCGTAACGGAAGAGCCCGCTGGCGGCAGCCCGCAACCCACCACGCCGATTGTCTGGATGGCGCAAGTCAATTAGCGGCGCACGGTCGATCTCGGTATGGTCGTCCTCAGTTTTGCTTTCTCTGTGCCCTCTGTGTTGAAAGATTTTACGATGTGCGATCCGCGCAAGAATTCAAAAGCGTTTAACACAGAGAACACAGAGGGCACAGAGAAAAACGGGAGAAGAGACAAACTGGGAACGGTCTTCCTTCCCGCCTAAATCTTCTTGCGCGCCTGGAGACGCATATTGCGGCGCTCGCCCGCTTCCCGATAGCGCCGCCGCTCCTCGCTGGATTTCACAATCAGCGGCGGCACAGGGACCGGCTTGCCGACTTCATTGAGAGCCACAAACGTGAGAAATGCCGTGGTGGTGTGATTGCGCGCTCCCGCCACGAAATCTTCCGAGAAGACCTCGACGCCCACTTCGACAGACGTGTGAAACGCGCGATTGACTTGCGCTTCGAGAACAATCAGATCTCCCACGCGCACAGGATTCAAAAAATCCAGGTGATCCACCGACGCCGTAACCACTTGGCGATGGCAGTGCCGCTGCGCGGCAATCGCGCCCGCGATGTCGATCATGTGCATGACTCGCCCGCCCAGAATATTCCCGAGCAAATTCGAGTCCTGAGGAAGCACGAGTTCCGTCATTTCGGTGCGCGAAGCGCGGACCGGCCGGCCTGGAGACAATTTTTTCCGGCGAGTTTTTGATTTCGTCGGAATTGAAGATGGTTTCATTGGCGTCTTCGCGCTCCCTTGATGCGTACGATCGGATATTGGTAGGACAGCCACTCCTGGCTGTCCGCTCTGAGCCTGCCGAGATTGCGCGGGGACAGCCAAGAGTGGCTGTCCTACAGGCATTTGGCGTTCTATCTCAGCGCGAATATACTATGCGCATGACCTTGACCCAACCACAGAAGAAATCGCGCCGCCAGATCCTGGAAGACTTCGTCGCCGCCAAGCCCACCGATGCATTCGCCCGCTACGGCCTGGCGATGGAGTGCGCCAATTCCGGCGATGCCACCGCTGCCGACGAGAATTTCAAGGCGCTCCTGGCCTCGCATCCCGAATACGTCGCCGGATACTTTCAATTTGGCCAATTCCTGGCCAAGTCCGGACGCGCCGAAGAGGCACGATCCACTCTGAACGCCGGTATCTCCGCGGCCCGGCGCGCGGGCGACGATCACGCGCGATCCGAGATGGAAGCGGCGCTCGCCGAATTGGGTTGAGTAGCACAGCCACTCTTGGCTGCGTGGTTTTTGCCGCCGCAATAAGATCTCCTGGCCCGCCATGCGACTCACAACCCCGCACAGCCAAGAGTGGCTGTGCTACCAAAACCTGCTCCGAAATAAAGCACATCAACAAGCAGCCCACGTTGTTCTCTTGAGATAAACCGCCCGTTACTAGGCGGCATCACTTCGTTCCGGCGCGCTTGCCCGACTGTTCACCCGGTGCTACGTTCGATGGAGCGCTACTCTTCACGGAGACAGGCAAAACCATGGCCCTGAGCATCGACGATCTTCTGCGCCGCGCCGTTGAAACCAAGGCGTCCGACCTCCATCTGAAAGTCGGAAACCATCCCTGTCTGCGCATTGACGGCTCTCTCACCCCGCTCACCGATGTTCCCCGCGTCACTCCGGAAGAAATGCTCTCCATGGCGTTCAGCATGATGACCAATCGCCAGAAGCAAAAGTTCAAGGAGACGGCGGAGTTGGACATGGCGTACGGCGTCGCGGGCCTGGGACGCTTCCGCGTCAATGTGTTCCAGCAACGCGGCAACGTCGGCATGGTCCTCCGCGTCATTCCGACCAAGATTCGCACGGTCGAGGAACTCAATCTCCCGCGCGTGATTGAGAGCATCTGCGAAGAACAACGCGGACTGGTCCTCGTGACGGGAACCACCGGGTCGGGGAAATCCACGACTCTTGCGGCGATGATCGACCGGATCAATACGTCGCGAGCCGATCACGTCATCACCATCGAAGACCCCATCGAATTCCTGCATCGCGATAAGAAAAGCTTCATCAACCAACGTGAAGTCGAAGTGGATACCGCAAACTTTTCCACCGCCCTGCGCGCCGGCCTTCGCCAGGACCCCGACGTCATTCTGGTCGGCGAAATGCGCGACCTCGAAACCATCGCCACGGCTTTGCTGGCCGCCGAAACAGGACACCTGGTGTTCTCGACCTTGCACACGCTCGACGCGACCGAGACGATTCAACGTATCATCGCCGTCTTCCCTCCTCCCGAGCAAAAACAGATTCGCCTGCAAATGGCCGCCACGCTCAAGGCCGTCGTAAGCCAGCGCCTGGTGCAATGCGCCAATGGGGGTGGCCGCGTTCCCGCCGTCGAAGTGATGATCGCGACCGCGTATATCCGCGATTGCATCATCAATCCGGACAAGACGCGCCTGATCCACGACGCCATCGCCGCCGGCACCAGCCAGTACGGCATGCAGACGTTCGATCAATCGCTCTTCGATCTGTATTCGCGAAACCTCATCACCTACGAGGAAGCGCTCTTGCGCGCGTCCAACCCCGACGACTTCAAGCTGCGCATCCAGGGCATCCGCTCCGCATCCGACTCGGCGCGCGAGGAAATGGAACAAAGCATGAACGAGTTCGAGCGCTCCGGCAAACGGTAGGGGCAGGTTGTAGGTAGTAGGTTGTAGTTTGAAGAGCTAGTTCCCTGCAGTTTTGGCGCGAGACGAGCAGAATATCCTTTTCCTTTACTTCCTCACTCCCCTTTACTTCCCTTTCCTCTCCCTCTATGCTCCTGTCATGCACTCCTCTCCGCGAAAACTTTCCACCGAGACCGACCTCTACACGGCCGCCATCAACGGTCTGGCGCGGCGCGCCTATTCGGTGTACGAGATGCGAACCTATTTGGAGCGGCGCGCGCGGGACAAAGAAGCGGTGAAGGGCGTTCTGGACCGCCTGAAGCAGCTGGATTATCTGGACGACGCGCGTTACGCGCGCCAATTTGTCCGCCTGCACACCGAATTGCGGAAGCAAGGGCCGTATCGCATCGCGCGGGATCTTCGCGCGCGCGGCGTGCCCGATCGCCACATCGAAACAGCCCTTGCCGAGTGTTCCACCGAATCGAGCGAGAGCGCCCTCGTGCGAGAGCGCCTGGAGCGCCGCATCAAGCTGCTGCGCGGCCCGCTTGACGAACGCTGCGTTGCGTCGCTGTATCGCAGCTTGCTGCGCGCCGGGTTTTCCGCCGACACAATCCGGCGCGAATTGAGCGCGCTGACAAAGCAAACCATGGACCATCTTCCAGCAATTCCCATTGACGAAAACTAGGCCCCGAAATCAGCCCGCGCGATGGAGTATCCCTCTGGAAACCCGCCGAACTGGCTAGCTTGAATCCCTCTGTTTGCCACGCTAGCCTAAGAGAACCTGGTCTTTTCATTGCTTCGGAGGAACCTCCATGAAAACGAAAATCTGGCTCGCTCTTATTGTCATTGGATTGTTTGCATTTCCTGGAAATAGCGCCTTCGCCGGAAGTCCCGATAAAGATCATGGCGATCACCACGACGATGGTCATTGGCGGAACAAGCATAGGGACCACGACGATGATGACGATCGCCGCGGGTACGGCTTTGGCGACCACGACCGTAATGAAATTCGCGGTTGGTATGCCGCGAACTACCGGCACCTTCCCCCTGGACTCGCCAAAAAAGACCGCTTACCGCCGGGTCTGGAAAGACAGCTCGTCATTCGCGGGACTTTTACTCCGGAATTGCAACGCGTGGTCTATCCGGTTCCCGTGGACCTCGATCGCCGTTTACCGCCTCCACCCCCGGATTGTGATCGCGTTGTGGTCGGCGCGCACATTGTCCTGAGAAACCGCAATACCAACGTGATCGTGGATATTTTTCATCTGGAATAGGCCATCCAACGCGTTTGGGAACGAACCAGCCCGCCTCCCAAGGGATACCGCCACTGGGAGTGTGCTCGCCACTTTGGGTTAGGGGATTTTTGGGGCAAACGATGTTGGGGCGCGGCAAGGAACCAATGAAATAAGCCCCCGCGAAAAATCCTAGTTGGTCTTTCTTTCGAAAACCTTACGCGGCGTGCATGCTTTGCGCATGCCTCCCCTTGAGAGAGACGCGGGTGGATCGCTTCTCCGCGGTCAGAATGATTTTGTCTTCGCGCGCGAGCCAGCCGATCGCCCAGTCAAAAAGAGGTGATCCGGCTTTCAAATCTTTCTTCAGCTTGGCCAGCGTCATTTCCCCATTCGCTTCGAGCGTGTGCCAGATGGCGCCCGCCATCGTGCCAATCTCTTCACTCATTGGGATTGTCCCCTCCTTTCCAAATTCCGGTTTTCGAGTACCTCCATCCCGGTCACGGTGGTGGAAGGCAACTCGCTTTTTTGCTTCCTCTGACGAGCCCTGGAACGAGCGAGGCGCCGAGGCAAAGCCGGCTTGGGAGTAATTTCCGCCTGAAGCACGTAATAACAAGGCTGCGCGCCGGCCAGCTTTTCCAGCCGCTCCAGGAGCAAAACTCCCACTCCTTTTTGGTATTCGATGGTGTAGCTTTCGCAGCACCGCGTGCAGAGCCAGTAGTGCTTCACGGCGTGCCAGTGGGAGGCTTGCTTCTCTTGCTGCGGAGTTTGTTGAAAACGGAAGAGACGCCCCTGCCCGTAATCAAAATCGGACGAGCAATCCGGGTGGGCGCATTTCAGGTACATGGGCTCTTGTTTGGCCGCCTTGTTCACAGGCTCGCGCAAAACCACCGAAAAAGCAAGATACTGCGCAGTTCAAAAACGGTCAAACTCAATAAATGAATTCAACGCATCGGTGCCACTTTGCCAAGCGGTGGGACATTTTCGATGTCAGAGGCTGCCATCCCCGTCGCAAAAGCGGTGATTCCCGGGAACGCCAATCTCCCGATTGGCGTTCCCAGGCGAAAAGTCATTGCCCGCTTTGCGGGTGCGCCACCCGTCTGACATAATGCTTTGCCGGTGTGAATTAGTTTTCGGAGAAGTGTGAGTTCAGAGAAAAGGTGAACCAGGAATCCAAATGTATTCCTTGGGTCACCAGTCACTTATCACGAGTCACCAGTCACGAATCACAGAGGTCCTCTTGCCCAGCGGCAACGAAATCCGCAGCACGTTCCTGAAATTCTTCGCCGACCGCGGCCATCGCGTCGTGCGCAGCTCCTCGCTCGTCCCGACGAATGACCCCACGCTGCTGTTCACCAACGCCGGGATGAACCAGTTCAAGGATGTTTTCCTGGGCCTCGAGCAGCGCGACTACACGCGCGCCACCACATCGCAAAAATGCGTCCGCGCCGGCGGCAAGCACAACGACCTTGAAAACGTCGGCTTCACGAACCGCCATCACACCTTCTTCGAGATGCTCGGAAACTTTTCTTTTGGCGATTATTTCAAGAAAGACGCTATCGCCTACGCCTGGGAACTCATCACATCCCCCAATTGGTTTGGAATTCCCATCGATAAGCTGACGTTTACAGTGTTTGGCGGCGCCGAAGTTGCGCCGGGAAAGATTCTTGGCATCGACGAAGAAGCCCTCAACCTATGGGTGAACGTCGGCGCCCCACGCGACCGTGTGATTCCCGTCCCCGGCCTAAAGGAAAATTTCTGGGCGATGGGAGACACCGGCCCCTGCGGCCCGTGCAGCGAAATTCATTACGACATGGGCCCTGCGGCATCCGATCAGGCCCACACCGACTGCCAATTCGGCTGTGAGTGCGGCCGCTATGTCGAAATCTGGAATCTCGTCTTCATGCAGTTCAACCGCGACGCCTCGGGCACAGTCGCGCCGCTGCCAAAGCCTTCGATCGACACCGGCGCAGGCCTTGAACGTCTCGCGGCTGTCCTGCAAGGCAAAATCAGCAATTTCGAAACGGATTTGTTTTCGCCGTTGATAGAGCGTGCTCGTCGGCTCGCGGGAATATCCGGCGAAACCCACATTAGGGTCGAGGAAGTGGCCGGCGCGAAGATGACGACTAATATTGAGCCCTCTTTGCGTATCATCGCAGACCATTCGCGCGCTGCTACTTTTCTGATTGCAGACGGAGTAATGCCCTCGAATGAAGGACGAGGATATGTTCTCCGCAAAATAATCCGACGAGCACTTCTCAATGTGCGGTTTCTCGAAGCGAAGACGCCTTTCCTTTCGCAAATGTCAGACACGGTGCGGCGGGAGATGGATTCGGCGTATCCAGAACTGGACGAGAGTGCTGCTCGTGTGGGCCAGATACTCGATGAGGAGGAGCGACGTTTTTTGAGGGTCATAGAAATTGGTTACAAGAAGCTGATCGAGATAGCTGGGTCAATCCCTCAAGCCAACCCTCCTGAACCTCGGATTTTTCCGAGCGACAAAGCATTCCAATTGTTTGACACGTTTGGATTTCCACTAGACTTAATGCGGGACTATCTGAAGGGCCTAGGATTCAATCTGGACGAATCCGGTATTGAGCGTGCAATGGTGGAGCAACGCATGCGCGCGCGCGCATCCTGGAAAGGCGCGCACAAGGACGTCGCGAATCCGGTGTACGCGAAGTTAGCGGAAACGTATCGCACGGAACCGGATTTTTATTTTGCGACGACCACTAAAGATTGCCGCATCGAGGCCATCGTCACGAAGGGCGGCGCGGTGAATGAAATACCAGCCGGCGCGGAAGGCGAAATTATTCTGGACCGCACGGTGTTCTACTCGGAATCGGGCGGCCAAGTATCCGATATAGGGACGTTCTGGAACAACGAGCACACCATGCAGCTTGCCGAGGTGCGCGGCGCGTACTACCCCGTGTCCGGCTTGATTGCGCACCGCGTTGTGGCAAAAGAAAAACTCGCCGTGGGCGACCGCGTCGCGGGCGATGCCGACGGCGCGCGGCGCGAGCACATCAAGCGCAATCACACCGGGACGCACCTGATGCACGCGGCGCTGCGCAACATTCTCGGCACGCACGTCAAGCAAGCGGGGTCACTCGTCGAACCCGCGCGCCTGCGATTCGATTTTTCGCATTTCGCCGCGATCGATCCGGCCGAATTGCGCGACATCGAGCAGCAGGTGAACGACGAAATTTTGCTCAATAGCGAAATTCAAACCAACGTCACGACGCTGGATGACGCGCTGGCATCCGGCGCGCTCGCGTTTTTCGGCGACCGCTACCCGGAGCAGAACGTCCGCGTGGTCACGATTCCCGACCCGTCGGCGCCTCGCGGCTTCTACAGCAAGGAGCTTTGCGGGGGCACGCATGTGCGCCGCACGGGCGACATCGGCGTGTTCAAGATCGTCGTCGAGCAATCCGCCGCCGCCGGTGTGCGCCGCATCGAAGCCATCACCGGCGCGGCCGCCCTCGCCGACTACCAGCGCGCGCAGCAACTCCTGCGCGAAATCTCCGCGCGCATGGGCGTAAACGAAGAAAATCTTTCCGCCGCCATCGAGCGCACGGAGCAAACGCAGCGCCAAATGGAAAAACAACTCGAAGCCATAAAACGCAAGGGCGCCCTCTCCAAACTGGACGAATTGGTTGCCCAGGCCCGGACGATCAAGGGCGTTAAGGTCATCTCCGCCGAACTTGAAGGGGTCGACCGCGAGGGCATGCGCCAGCTCGTGGACAGCCTGCGCCAGAAGCTCGGGTCCGGGGTGGTCGTGCTGGGGACCGTCGAGGACGGCAAGGTAGCCCTCCTGGCGGGCGTCACCAAGGACCTTACCTCTAAGTTACACGCAGGAAAGATCATACAGGCTATCGCCAAGGAAGTGGGCGGATCGGGCGGTGGCAGGCCCGATCTGGCCGAGGCTGGCGGAAAAGACACACCTGGCCTAAAAATGGCCCTGGAGCACGTTTACCCCCTCATCGACCAATTGTTATAATTCCTAGGTAGTGCCAGGAACGTCCGGGGCGAGAATTCTTCTCCCTGTCGCTGTGACTGGTCTGTCTCAAAGGAAGCAGAATCGCACTGCCTTCCCAGAACTGAATACTATGCGCTCCCTCTCCAGTTCGGTGGTCATCCTTGTGGGAATGCTGGTCTTATGGGCTGTTCCGGCTCACGGCCAGATCGTTTCCTATGTGGACGATGGCGGAAAACGGGTCTTCATCAACTCAAACCCCGAATACGTCGCGCGGCCGGCAAAAATGCTTTTGCCGAAAGGGTTCACCCTGACGGGGAATGCGTCTCGTACAACCCAAATGTCATTTGCAACGTCTCCCGAAATGTCGGCCGCCGAGCTCGCCAATCGGGAGAAGATCGAGCAAATGATTCGAGAAGTTTCGGCGCGTTACCGTGTGGATCCGGCGCTGGTTCGCGCCGTGATGCAGACGGAATCGAACTGGAATTCGCGCGCCGTTTCGCGAAGAGGCGCCCTTGGGTTGATGCAACTTGTTCCGGGGACTGCGCAGCAACTGGGCGTAAACAACGCGTTTGACCCGAAGCAGAATCTCGACGGCGGAGTTCACTATCTTCATATGCTCCTGGAGCGGTATAATGGCGATCTCGACAGGGCTCTGGCCGCGTACAACGCCGGCCCGAGCGCCGTGGATCGTGCAGGGGGCATCCCGCGGTATCGAGAGACGCGCAATTACGTTCAGAAGGTTACCGATTCCTACTTCCGTCCCGGATCCGATCGGCTCCCCCGGGCATTCGATGAGCGGCGTCCCATTTACCGCGCGGTGGAAGCAGACGGACGGGTCGTTTTTACGAACGAATGAGGCAGACGTTGCGGCGTGAAGCCGCTACAATCCGGCCAATCCTGCGCGCTGTTTTCGCGTCCGTTCTGGTTTTGTCGCTTTTCCCTCCCGCCGGCCGCGCCGATAACAACACTCCTTCCCGTCGCGATGCGGCCAAAACTCAATTTGAACGCGCGGAAAAAGCGCGCGAGGCGCTCGAAGCGCGTCCCGAGAGCGCGCGTACGCTCAAGGACTACACGGCCCTGGTCATCGACTACCAGCGCGTGTACCTGATAACTTCCCACGCCGCGGACGTTCCCGCGTCGCTCAATCATGTGGCCGAGTTGTTTCGCACGATGGGCGATCTCTTCGACGCAAAATATTATCAACGCTCCATCGAATCGTTTCAGTTTTTGATGCAGCAATATCCGGCCAGCAAGTACCGTGAGGACGCGCTGCTGGCCATCGCGCACATCGAGCAGGACGATGTGCATGATTCCGTTCTTGCGCGGAAGACCTACGAACAGTTTTTGGCGCTGCACCCGCGCTCGTCTCATGCCCGGGAAGTTCGCGCGTTCCTCGATAAGCTGAATGCGGACGGCGCCGCGGGAAAACCGGCCGCGCCATCCTCTGCCTTCAAGGACCGCTCGGACCGGATCGCTCCTAAAACGATCTCCGCGGATAAGACCCCGCCGACGACGGACACCAAACAAGGGTCATCCGCGGATAATTCCCAGGCGGATGGCTCCGGCTCAAAAGTCTCGCGGATTCGCACCTGGAACGCCGACACCTATACTCGCGTCGTGATCGATGTCGGATCGAAAGTGAAATATCAGGCGGCGCGCATTTCGGAGCCCGACCGGATTTATTTTGACATCGAAGGCGCGAAAGTCAGTTCCGCGCTGCTCCATAAGCCGATCGACATAGACAGCGGAGGATTTCTGAGAACCATCCGCGTCGCGCAAAATCAAGCCGGAGTCGTGCGGGTTGTGCTGGAAGTGAATCGCGTCTCGGACTACTCCGTGTTTTTGCTGCCCGATCCTTATCGCCTGGTCGTGGATGTCTACGGGACTTCCGCTGCGGCCGAGGCGGCCGCGCGCAACACTGCTCCTCCTCCCGGGCCGACGACGACGGACGCGCCTCCCGTGAAACCCGAAAAGCCTGCCAAGGAGATGGTGGCCAAGGCTTCACCTAAAGCAAACGAAAAAAACACGGCCAAATCATCACCCGCACCGTCCTCAAGCGCCTCGGCTATCCCGGCGCAGGCGCAATCCGCACCGACTCCGCCACTTATCGCCGACGCCGCGGCCGAAACGGAACCTGCGCCAAGAAAAACATCCAGTAATCCAGACAAGAATTCACAGAATGCAGTCGTCGCTGCTTCCACCAAAACGGTGACGGGCCAGGACAACGAATCCGCTGGTTCAACACTGTCGGCAACAGCAGCCCCGGCAGACACGGAAATTTTGCCCTTCCCCACTCGTCCGCCTTTGCCGAAAAAATCGAGCCGCGCGATGAAGTCGGCCCACGATCAGGCGGAGGAGATGGGGCCGCCTGCCACGCCGGAATTGACCCGCGACGGGCAACATTCCCTGACCCGAGCCCTGGGGCTCAAGATCGGGCGGATCGTGATCGATGCGGGGCACGGCGGCCACGACACCGGTACGATCGGGCCGTCCGGCCTCATGGAAAAAGACTTGTGCCTTGATGTGGCGTTGCGGCTGGGCAAGATCATTCAACAGCGTTTGCCAAGCGCCGACGTGGTGTTTACGCGCAGTGACGACACCTTCGTGCCGCTCGAACGCCGCACGGAAATGGCTAACGAGGCCAAGGCCGACCTCTTTATTTCGGTCCACGCCAATTCGAGCCAGGACCACAAGGCGCGCGGAATTGAAACGTATTACCTAAACTTCACGGGATCGAGCGACGCCATGGAAGTCGCTTCGCGGGAAAACGCCTTGTCGGCGAACGGTGTCCACGACTTGCAAGACATCGTGGCCAAAATCGCGCGCAGCGAAAAAATCGAGGAATCACGCGACCTCGCCACCAGGATTCAGGATTCCCTGTCCAAGCACATGGAGAACCTCAACCGGGGAGATCGCAACCGCGGCGTGCGCAAGGCGCCCTTTGTCGTTTTGATCGGCGCGGACATGCCCTCCGTGCTGGCCGAGATTTCGTTTCTTTCCAATCCCAGCGACGAAAAGTGGCTCAAGAACCCCGATAACCGCCAGCGGGTCGCCGACGGTCTTTACCGCGGAATTGAGACCTATCTGCAAAGCACCAACAGCCTGACGTCCAATCAATCCCACACCGCCGTCGAAAATTTTGCGGGAAAAGTGGCGCGATCCGGGAACTCGCAGTAAACTTCTAGCGTCTAATATAGAGCGACATGCGCCGACTACTTCGGGTTTGTCTTGTCATGCTGTGCCTTGTGGTAGCGGCCCATCCGGCCGCTGCCCAGGGTATTCTGCCGCCCACTTTCGCGGGCTGGACCGCTCCGGCATCCTCCACGTTCATTCCACCCTCTGGTCTCGATCAACTTCTCGGACCGGACACAGCTGCCTTCCATGAATACATTGTGAAATCGGTCGAGCAGAGATCCTACACGCAGGGAACTCAGGCTGCTTCGATCACGCTGTACCGTCTGCGAGACCCGAGTTCCGCTTACGGCGCCTACACGTTTCTGCGCACCTAAGCGCTTTCTGACGCGCATCTAGGGTCCTACGCCAGCGCTTCTCACGATCGGGCGTTAATTGTAGTGGGGGAAATGCTGCTCGATGTTTCAGCTCCGGCGAAGCAGGCTCGCCCTTCCGACGCCGATTTGAAACAGCTTGCCGATTTGCTGGACAAGAAAGCGGATCACACTCCATATCCTTTCATCGGCGAACACCTTCCCGAAAAAGGACGGGTGCGAAACTCCGAGCGCTACGTGATCGGTCCGCTCAGCCTGGCGCATTTCGTTCCGCTCGGAACGGACGACTGGATGGGCTTCGACCATAGCGGGGAAACCATCTTGGCCCACTACCAAGTTGCCGGCAAGGATGAGACGTTGCTCATTACGTCTTACCCCACGCAGCAGGTCGCCGCGGCTGAATTCGCAGGCATCCTGCGACGATTCGTCTTTGACCCGCCAGGCGGAGTTCAACCGGGACAGAACGTGCTCTTTGGCAAGCGAGTCAGTTCTTACATCGCGGTCGTGGCGGGAGCTCCGTCGAAGCAAGCCGCGAACAAGGTACTCGATCAGGTCGGCTATCAGAGCAATGTGACCTGGAATGAGCCAAAGCAGACGCTGACGGAACCCAGCATCAACGCCATGATCGTGGAAGCGTTTCTGGGAACCGGGGCGATCATGGTTTTCGCTGTTGCCGCGGGAATCGGCTTTGGGGGAATTCGCATTTTGGTAAAAATTTTCCTTCCCAATAAGATTTTCGATCGCGACAAGCAGATCGAAATCCTACAGTTGGGCATCTCCAGCAAACCGATCAAGGCAAAGGACTTCTACTAGGAATCTGAAGTACCTGTTGAAAACTCAGTGGAATATCTCATCCCTTGCTCGAACTATCTCGGCCAAGTGCTTCATTATAAGAAACTTATAATCATTTAGATTCAGCAATTTCTCTGCTTGACATTCCTCTTTCCGGTCCTCTAGACTTCCCGCGAGGACAAAGAGTTCTGGTGCCTTCCGCGCATAGGCATGGAACTATTCTCCCCTCTGGAAAGCCCGTCCGCGAAATCGGACGGGTTTTCTGTTTCCCGACCCATTCCAACCCATTCTGAATTTTATCTAGTCCTTAGGGTTTCTCTGTGCTCTCTGTGCCCTCCGTGTTGAAGGTCTAACAGCGTTGGAAGAGCCAAAGCGGAAAGACTTTTAACACAGAGAACACAGAGGGCACAGAGAAGGCAAGAGTTATGGGTGAGTGGGCGGGGCGGTTGTGGACCACGAATCCGGCGCGGGGGTCCAAGAGCGGGTGCGGTAGTCGCTCATCGTGAAGGCGATCAAAAGAGCGAGCCAGAAAAAGCCAGCGACCAGGATGATCCGTATCAGGCCGCTGCTGTGCCTCACTCCCATGAAGAACAGAATCACGAGCAGCATCTTCGAAAACGCAATGGCCAGCGCCGCCACGGTGTTGAATGGCCCGAGGTCGATGAAAGCGACTCCTGTAGTCAAAATGGTGAGACCAATCAGACCGAGAAAAACCAGGATGTACGTTTTTTGCGGCACAATCGGCTGTGACATTAGTAGCGCCCGCCTATCAGGTAAAGCAACGGAAAAAGGAAAATCCAGACGATATCAACGAAGTGCCAGTAGAGGCCCACAACCTCGACCGGCGCGAAATAATCGGGCGTGAAGCTGTTCTTCCACGCGCGAAGGACCAGCCAAAGCAAGAGGCCCATGCCGATGACCATGTGCAGGGCGTGCAGGCCGGTCATCGCGAAATAGAAAAAGAAATAAATCTGGGCATGCTCGAGGCCGCCGGGCGCGAGCCGCGCCAGGGTTTGTCCTTCCGGGGCCCAATCCAGGCTGGGAACAACGTGCTCCACGAATTTTTGATTGTACTCGTACGCTTTGACGCCCAGGAAGATTCCGCCAAGAATCATCGTGGCGGCGAGGAACAGGACGAGGGCGCGGCGATTGCCGGTCTGCGCGGAACGGACCGAGAGCGCCATCGTGAGACTGCTGGCGAGCAGGGCGATCGTGTTCGCGGCGCCGAGGCGAATGTCCAGAATATGGCTGCCGCCTTGAAACGCGGCAAAATAGAGCCAACGGTAAATGGCGTAGGCGGCGAAAAGCCCGCCAAAGAACATGATTTCCGTGACCAGGAAGAGCCAGATTCCGAGCGCATCGGCTTCCTGCTGCTGTTCGAGGTCCTCAAACTGATGCGCCAGACCGGCGGGTTGTGCGTGCGCTTCGGCGTCAGTCACCGGCAACCTCCTGGGGTGCGTACGCGTACGCTTCCTCGGTTACCACGGGAATCTCAGCGAAATTTTCCGTCGGCGGGGGAGACGCCGTCTTCCACTCCAGTCCTGTGGCGCCCCACGGGTTGGGTTCCGCGATCGGACCGTAGCGCATCGACCAGATCAGGTAAATAAGCGGAATTAAATAGCCTACACCCAAAACCGTGGCGCCCGCCGATGACATCACGTTCAACACTTGAAATTCCGCCGGATAGAACGCGTACCGGCGCGGCATGCCCAGATATCCGAGAATGAATTGCGGAAAAAACGTCAGGTTGAAGCCGATAAAAATAATCACCGCGGCAATGCCCGCCCACATATTTGGATACATTCGGCCGGAAATTTTCGGCCACCAGAAATGGATTCCGCCGAGATAGCCCATCACCGCGCCGCCGACCATGATGTAGTGGAAGTGAGCCACGATGAAATACGTTCCGTTGAGGTGCACGTCGGTAGCGAGCGAAGCCAGGAACAGGCCCGTCAGGCCGCCCATCGTGAACAGGCCGATGAATCCCAAGGCATACAGCATCGGCGCTTCGTAGGAGATCGATCCCTTATACAGAGTGGAAGTCCAGTTAAACACCTTGATGGCCGACGGGATGGCGACCAGAAAACTCAGCAGAGAAAAGATCAGCCCCGCATAGACCGATTGCCCGGTGACGAACATGTGGTGTCCCCAGACCAGGAATCCGAGACCCGCAATGGCCAGCGAAGAGAAGGCGACGAAGTGGTAGCCGAAGACCCGCTT
>JBGQJJ010000008.1:0-21799 GCA_041498955.1 Terriglobia bacterium | reverse complement strand
TCGAAACCGGATACGTGCAGGGCGAAATCCAGAAAGCCGCGTACGAGTATCAGCGCGCCATCGAGCGCGGCGAACAGATTATCGTCGGCGTGAATCAGTTCGTCGCGGAAAAGGAAGCGCCCATTCCGACGATGCGCGTCGATCCGGAACTCGAACGCGCGCAGATCGAACGCGTCCAGGCGTTGCGCGCCCGCCGCGATTCTTCGCGTGCAACCGCGGCCGTCGCCGAAGTCGAGCGGCGCGCCCGCTCCGGAGAAAATATGATGCCCGCGATCGCGGCGGCCGTCGATGCGTACGCCACCGTCGGCGAAATCTCCGATGCCTTGCGCCGCGTTTTCGGCGAGTACACAGAATCCGTGGTTTTGTAGCCTTTTGCCACTTAGCTTCGCGATTCGTCCTTCTTATTCATCTTCATTTAGAATCAATCAGTATTGTTAAGAAAATGCAATAAAACGGCGGGGGAAATAGCAGTATGATCCTCGTGTGATCGACCTTACCGAAGCCGGCGCATTCCCCTCCGCCACGCCTGCGGGATTCGAGATTCGCTTTGGGCTTTACCTCCCTGGCATTCAAGGCGCCGATGGGTTCGAGGTCGTCGTGCGCCTGATTCATGACGACGATCGCTTCAATCCCGCGATCCAGCCGCAGGATACGGACCTCATGTGGAATGCCGGGCACCCTCTAGACCTCTGGAGCGCTACCGTTCCCATTGAAGTTGTCGCCGGCACGAATTTCGGCAAGGTAGGAATCTACCTGTATCGTTTTCAGCTCTGGTGGACGCCGATGGGAGGAACGCGCCAGCTCATTACGCGTTGGTTCACGGACCCATTCGCCATGGAGACGGATGTTGGCCTCCTTTCCGCTGTCACGCTCTCACGCAATCCCGTGCCGTTCGTCTGGACCGACGCCGCGTATAAGACGCCGGAGCTCGATGACCTGATCGTCTACGAACTGCAAATTGAGCAATTCAATGATTCGTTCGACGGCGTCATCGACCGGCTCCCTTATCTCCAGAGTCTTGGCGTGAACTGCCTGGAACTCATGCCGGTCACGAGCGAGAAACTCGATTTTGACTGGGGCTATGGGCCGCTGCACTATTTCGCGCCGAGCGCGCACTTCGGCGGCCCGGACGGGCTTCGGCGGCTTGTGGACGCCTGCCATCAGTCCAATATCGCCGTGATCCTGGACGTCGTTTATCAGCACGTGGATCCGATTTTTCCGTATGCGCTTGTCTACAACAACGTGAACGGCACTCCCGGCGCGCCAAAAATGCCCAGCCCCATGATCGGGAGCAACGGCGCGTTCGGACCGCAATGCGATTTCGGACAAGCATTCACGCAGGATTATTTTGGGGTGTCGAATCGCCACTGGCTGGACGAATACCACGTGGATGGATTCCGCTATGACGAGGTAACCGATCTCTACGTCGGCCCCACGGATTCGGGATACGCGAAATTATCCTACGACACCTACCGCTATTCGCTCGGCATTCCGCGATTCCAGCAGAGCGCCAGTAGCTATAGCCGAATCATCCAATGCGCCGAAGCCCTCTGGAGAGCGCCGGAAGTTCTTCGCAACACATACACAAGCTGCGCCTGGCAGAATAATCTTCTTCAAAACGCCGAAGCGGTTGCAGGGGGTGCAACGCCCGGACCCGATTACGCGCATGCTCTCGACCCTTTTTTTGGCAACCAATATCCCGGAGCGAAGCCCGTCGTGAACGCAGCCGGGAACACGGTGGACATGCCCGTCGCTCCATTTCAATATTTGAATACGCACGATCACAGTCACCTGATCGTATTTGCCGGGACGTCGGGCAGCGGAGTCCTTGCGCCCGGGGACCGCGGCCGCTACTGGCGTCTGCAGCCTCATGCCATAGCGCTCTATACCTCGCAGGGAGTTCCTATGTTGTGGGAGGGCGAGGAGTTTGGCGACAATTACAATCTGCCCGATGACGGCTCCGCGCGCGTCAACCTGCGCCGCGACACGCACTGGGAATATTTTTATGACGACTATGGCGCGCCCCTGATTCGCCTCTATCGAAGGCTGGCCCAATTGCGGCGTTCGAGCCGCTCCCTGCGCAGCCGTGAATCTTTCTACTACTGGCAGCAATCGCTACAGAACTCCCAGTTGATTGCCTACCACCGCCATGCGCCCGCGGATCCTGCCGGCCCGGAAGAATACGCCATGGTGATTTTGAATTTCGCGCCTTACGCGGATACGATTTCCGTGCCCTTTCCGAAAGCGGGCGCGTGGTCCGAAAAACTGGACGAAGGCGTTCGTCCCGCGCCGTGGACGATACCAGTCGCGACAGCCGGCGATGTGCAGCGCGTTACGGTGCCCTCCAATTACGGTTTCATCTTCCTTCTGTAGTATAAAAATACGACAATGCAGCTCATTCTTGCGTCGTCCTCGCCACGACGCGCGGAAATCCTGCGCGACGCTGGTATTGCGTTTGAAATTCGCGATACTCAAATTGACGAGGCGGCCCTCCCGGGCGAGACGCCCCACGCGATGGTGGCGAGGCTCGCGGAAGCAAAAGCGCGCTCGGCTGCGGCGCAAATGGACGTCGGCCTGCGCGAGTGCATTATCGTGGGTGCTGACACTACGGTTGAACTGGACGGCGAAATCCTAGGAAAGCCGCGCGATTCCGCGCACGCGCGCGAAATGCTCGCCAAGCTTAGCGGTCGCACTCACCATGTCGTTACTGGAATCTTCCTTTTGCGATTGTCCGGGAATGCCACGCGCGCGGCCATCGAAAATTCAGCCGTGACGTTTGCTCCACTCGCCGAAAACGAAATCGACGCCTACGTAGCGACTGGTGAGCCGCTGGGCAAAGCGGGGGCCTACGCCATCCAAGGACTCGCGGGACGATACATTCCCAGAATTGAAGGCTGTTATTTCAACGTCGTGGGGCTGCCGCTGGCAAGACTGTACGCGCAGCTGCGCGAACTGGGCTGGCGAGACGATGAGTAACGGGCAAACAAAAAGGGCGGTCTCGTGGACCGCCCTTTCACACGAATCCTGACTCGATCCAACGTTTGAGGAACTACTTCTTTTCCTCGATTGCCGGTGTCGCAGTCGGTGCCGGAGGAGGCGACACTTGCGTTGTCTGCGCGGGCCCTTGCCCTGCGCCGTGCATGCCTTCCTTAAAATTCCGGATGCCCTCGCCCAAGCCGCGCATCACTTCTGGAATTTTCTTGCCGCCAAACAAAAGCACCACGATGGCCAGCACGACCAGCCAATGAAATGGGCTGAACTCTCCCATGATGTACCTGCCTTTTGAGTCGTTTTCCGTCACATGGACGGGTACAGCGCAAGACTCAATGGGCAAATTATAGCACGTTCACGCCCCGGTTGCCGCAAGTCAGAATTCGATGCCTTAGAAGCAGTCCCATCCGGCTAAAAGTCGCCGGAAGGAAAACACGAATCTCGATATCAAGGGAGCGCCGAGCTGATTTCCTCGAGGATTGCGTGCCCCGCCGCTTCCGGGTCGGGAGCACCCGTGATCGGCCTGCCGATCACAAGGTAATCCGCCCCGGCGCGAATAGCTTCTCCAGGCGTAGCGACTCGCGCTTGATCGTCAGTCTTGCGCTTCCTTCCGCCAGCCGGACCGCTCCCGACTACGGGGCGAATCCCGGGAACCACAATCAGGAAATCCTTTCCGCAGGCTCGCCGAATGCCACGGACTTCTTGTGGGGACGCAACAACGCCATCCATCCCTGCTTTCTGGGCGAGTCTTGCCAGTTGAACCACCCGCTTGGAGGCCGGGCCCCCAATCCCCACACTGCGCAGGGCAGCGTTATCCATACTTGTCAGGATCGTTATTGCCAGCAGCTTGGGTAGCGCGGATTTAGAGCCATTGGCGTCATCCCTGGCCTTTACAGCGGCGCGCATCATTTCCAAGCCTCCCAGGGCATGCACGTCCAGCAGTTGGACTCCAGGCAACGCAACAGCGCTGGTTACCGCACCCAGGACGGTATTTGGAATGTCGTGGAACTTCAGGTCCAGGAATATTCCGGGTCCCAGGGTGTTCAGTTTCGCGGCTGCAGAAGGGCCTTCGGCAGTGAATAAGTGTATATTTATCTTTAACATGCCAACTACTTTGGAGAGGGACTGAGCTAATTGGAAGGCCGAATCAAGGGTGGGAAAATCAAGCGCGAGGATTACCTTCTGCCGGGCTCGCTCATTCACGGACGTTTAGGGACCTCCAACAGTTCGACGCGTAAGCGCGAAATGCCGTTGTCTACAATCCCCAACCGGCACGCAACCTCGTAGGAAACATCCAGTTCACGATCATCAATAAAAGGCCCTCGGTCATTAATTCGGACGAGCTGGGCCACGTGCGTCTTGGGGTTGGAAATGCGCACCAGTGAGCCGAAGGGAAGGTCTGGACTGGCTCCAGTCGAGGCATACATGTCGTATTTTTCGCCGCTGGCAGTCCTGCGGCCCTGAAACTTACCGCCGTACCAGCTGGTCTTGGCAATCCAGGTCCGAATCGGCTTTAGGGGTTGGCTAACGTGGGCCACTAGGGGAGCTTCCAGGCCCTGGGCTACCAGGAACATCAATGGCAACCATCGGAGGGCGGCCCAAACCATGAACAGTCGCCTACGCATTGTTTCCCCCAGTCATAGGCACAAGGAATGCTAACATGCAGCGCTTGCCGATTCAAGGACAATCAGCCTGAAACGATCCAATTAAACTATTGATATTATTGATGTTATTGTTCCTACAGGATTTTTCAAGCTGATCTAGGATCTCCACACACGCTTTAGGTTGCGAAAAATTGGCCGTTCCGACCTGCACTGCGGAGGCGCCGACGATCATATATTCCAATACGTCATCGGCGTTCTCGACCCCGCCTAGGCCAATGACGGGTATCTTAACCGCCCGCCTCGCCTCGTAGACCAGCCGTAGGGTGATGGGCTTGATCGCCGGACCTGATAATCCACCTGAGGCCCTGCCCAACCTCGATTTCCGGGTCTGGACGTCGATGCTCATGGCCTGGTAGGTGTTTGCCACCGTAAGTGCATCTGCACCAGCATCTTCCGCCGCACGGGCGATTGCTCCGATATCCGTGACGTTTGGCGATAGCTTGACCCATAGGGGGCGGCGGGAGGCCTGGCGGGAGGCGGAAACCACTTCCGAGACCATCTGGGGATCGCTCCCGAACTGGATACCGCCATGGGCCGTGTTGGGGCAGGAGATGTTGAGTTCGTAGGCCGCGAGCCCTTCCGCATCCTCGAGAATCCTGATCACACCGACGTACTCATCGACTGTGTAGCCGAACACGTTGGCAACGACAGCTGTGCGGTATTGGCGCAGCGCCGGGAGCTTCTCTGCCACAAAGGCGCGCACTCCCACATTTTGCAGGCCCACGGCATTGAGCATCCCCGAAGGCGTCTCGCACAGACGGGGCTCCGGGGCTCCGGCCATTGGTTCGAGGGAAAGACCCTTTACGACGATTCCGCCCAGGCGGTTCAAATCCACGAGGTGAGCAAATTCGACGCCGTAGCCAAAGGTGCCGCTGGCGGCCAAAATGGGATTGGACAGGCGCAATGCGCCGACGTTCACGGAGAGGTCTACCGCGGCTAGCACAGTCACTGGCGAAATTCTAGCATGCGGGCTTGCGCGCCGGTGTGGAAGGGTTGTGGAAAAATCGCGGAAATCCTGAGCCGCTCCATAACGCGCGCTTCGAGACCGGCTGGCTCTATGCTAGGATGTTCGGCCAATGCGCATCGTTGAAAAAACGCAGTTGATGACGGCGACGGAAATCGATCGCACCGTCCAGCGCCTGGCCCACGAAATCGTGGAAAAAAGCGGGGGCACATCGAACTTGGCATTGATCGGGATTCGCCGGCGCGGCGTTCCCTTGGCGAAGCGGATCGCGCAGGCCATGCGCGGCATCGACGGAGTGGATGTGCCGGTGGGCATTCTGGACATCACGCTGTATCGTGATGATCTTTCCAAAGTCGCCGCGCAGCCGGTCCTGCAATCGAGCGACATCCCATTTCCGGTCGACGACAAGGATCTGGTCGTCGTGGATGACGTGCTGTACACGGGACGCACGATTCGCGCGGCCATGAATGGACTCTTTGATCTGGGGCGCCCCAAGCGCGTGCGCCTGTGCGTGCTGATCGAACGCGGGCATCGCGAATTGCCGATCGAGGCGACGTTCGTGGGACGCGGCGTGCAAACCAGCGACACGGAGATCATCGAAGTCCGCTTGAACGAGATTGATCAGGAAGAGCGCGTCATGCTTGTCGAGCGCGTTCCCTGACGCCGGCCAACTCTGTGACGCGCCCGGCCTAGAGTTCGAGGATGGTTGTGCCATTTCGCTTCGGCCACATGCTAGGGATTGAACCGCTCAGCGCCGAAGAAATTTTATTTCTGCTGGACCAGTCGAAACCCTTCCAGGAAATCCAGCGGCACCCGCTGAAAAAATTGGCGACGCTGCGCGGGAAAACCGTGGCGCTGGCGTTTTTCGAGCCCTCGACGCGCACGCGCATCAGTTTCGCCACGGCGGCGGCGCGCCTGGGCGCGGACCAGATGAACCTGCAGGCGGAATCGTCCAGCCTGAAAAAAGGGGAATCGCTTCTCGATACCGTCCGCACGCTCGACGCGATGAAACCGGATTGCATCGTGATGCGACATAGTTCCTCGGGGGCGCCGGATTTTGTGGCGCGGAATCTGTCCCTGCCGGTAATCAATGCCGGCGACGGCACGCACGAGCATCCCACGCAGGCGCTGCTCGATGCCCTCACGATTCGCGACCGGCGCGGCACGCTCAAAGGGTTGAACGTCACGATTCTGGGTGACATCCTGCACAGCCGCGTGGCGCGCTCGAACATTCATTTGCTCTCAAAATTCGGATGCCGCATCACGCTTTGCGGGCCTGCGATGTGGCTCCCGCGCGAACTCGAGTGCCTTGTTCCCGCGGGCACATCGATCCGGCGCGTCACGCGCATCGACGAAGCCCTCGAAGGCGCCGATGTCGTTTTGACATTGCGCGTTCAGCAGGAGCGGCTGCACGAGCCCGCGTTGGCCCTCGACGAATACATCCTCCAGTACCAGCTCACGCCGCAGCGCCTGCGGCGCGCGAAGCCGGATGCGCTCGTGCTTCACCCCGGGCCGATGGTTCGCGGTTTGGAAATCGATCCCGCCGTGGCCGATGGGCCGCAATCGTGCGTCCTCGAGCAAGTCACCAACGGGCTGGCCGTGCGCATGGCCCTGCTATTTCTGATGATCGGCGCGGACTCGTCTTCGGAAAGGGATTCTTCTCATGCTGCTGATTAGCCATGGGCGCGTTCTCGATCCCGCCAGCGGGACCGATGCGCCGCGCGACATCCTGCTTGACGGTGATCGCATTGCCGCCGTCGCGCCGCACGGACAGCTCGCGTCGCGCGCGCAAGGCGCGGAACTTTTCGATGCCAAGAATCTGATCGTCGCGCCGGGCTTTATCGATTTGCACTGCCATCTGCGCGAGCCGGGCGGCGAATCTTCGGAGACGATCGAAACCGGCACGCGGGCTGCCGCGCGCGGCGGATTCACGGCCGTGTGCCCGATGCCGAATACGCGTCCCGTGAACGACAACGCCTCCGTGACGCGCTCGATCCTGGAACGCGCCGCCGCGATCGCCAGCGTGCGCGTGTGGCCGATTGGCGCGGCGTCGATCGGAAGCAAGGGCGAAGCGCTTGCGGAAATTGCAGCAATGAAACAGGCTGGAATCGTCGCCGTTTCCGACGACGGCCGGCCTATCGCCACGGCAAAACTTTTGCGGCAGGTGATGGAATATTGCCGCGCGCTGGATTTGCCGGTGATCGACCACTGCGAGGACAGCTCGCTGTTTGCGGGCGCGGTGATGCGCGAGGGAAAGCAATCCGTCCGGCTGGGCCTGCGCGGAATGCCCGCCGCCACGGAATCGCTCGCCGTCGCGCGAGACGTGCAAGTGGGAGAGCTGACCAGTTGCCGCCTGCACATCGCGCATCTTTCGGCGCGCTCCTCGCTGGAACTCGTGCGCGCCGCCAAGGCCAAGGGCCTGCCCGTCACCTGCGAAGTGACGCCGCACCATTTCACGCTCACCGATGAGGACGTCCAGTACGACACGCGCTACAAAATGAATCCGCCGCTTGCTTCTCGCGAGGACCGCGACGCGCTCATCGCCGGTCTCGCGGATGGCAGCGTGGACGCCATTGCTACCGACCACGCGCCGCACGAGCCCGCGCTCAAAGACGTGGAATTTGACCGCGCCCCGTTTGGCGTAACCGGTTTTGAGACCGCACTCGGCCTCGGGCTTGAGCTGGTGCACGCGGGAAAACTTTCGCTGATGCGCCTCGTAGAATTGTTCACCTTAGGCCCGGCGCGCGTCCTGGGGATACCGCGCCGCATCGCGGAAAATGAGCCGGGCGACCTGACGATTTTTTCCACCGAACACAAATGGACCTTCCGCGCGGAAGAATCCGCCAGCAAGTCGCGCAATTCGCCCTTCGACGGCCGTGAATTTCGCGGCGCACCCATGGCGACAATTGTCGCAGGCCGCCTCGCCTACCAACGATAGGGAATCCACAGATGAACACAGATAAACACTGATAAAAACGAAAAACAGAGAATTAACGGTCCAGCTAATGCGGCCTATCTATTCGTCTCAATCTAATTGCACTTCATTCTTTTTCTTTATCAGTGTTTATCTGTGTTCATCTGTGGATTTGTACTTTTTGATTTTCTAGTGGGCGCCGGGTTCGGCGGCGGGGTGCATGCCGTGTTGCGGGACTTCGTGGATGCCGCGCGTGGGCGGTTCCTGGTGAATGCGGTAAAAGTGGTCGAGCGGGCCAGGGCCCTTGCCGATGGAGAAACCTTTTTCGATGGCCTTGGTCACATAGGCTTTGGCGAGCAGGACGGCTTCTCGCAGCGGGCGGCCGCAGGCAAGCTGCGAGGCAATCGCCGACGCGAACGTGCATCCGGATCCGTGCGTGTTTTCACTTTTGAGGTGATCGCCGCCGAACCGGAGCACTTCCACCCCGTCAAAGAGAACGTCGATGGCCTTTTCCATATGGCCGCCCTTGACGACCACCGCGCGCGCGCCGCGCTCGACGATCTTGCGCGCCGCGGCTTCCATCGCGGCGTGATCCTGGATCGCAATGCCGGAAAGAACTTCGGCTTCGGCAATGTTCGGCGTCACCACCGTCGCGCGCTTCAATAATTCTTCAGAGATGTATTTAATTCCGCCCGCATCGACCAAATTGATTTCGCCGGAAGTGGATTTCATCACCGGATCCAGAACCACGTTCGCGACGCCGGCGCGATCCAAAAATTCCCCAACGACAACGGCGTTCCCGCGGTGGCCCAGCATTCCGATTTTCACAGCGGAAATCTTGATATCTTCGAGGAGCGCGTCCAGTTGGGCGCGCAATTCCGCGGCGGGAGTGTCGTGCACGGATTTCACGCCCTGCGTGGATTGGACGGTCAGCGCCGTGATGGCCGCGACGCCGTAACAATTGTGCGCGGCGATGGTCTTGAGGTCCGCCGCAATGCCCGCGCCGGCGGATGGATCGAAACCCGCGATCGTCAGCACGATCGGGGGAGCCGAATTCAAGTGATTGGACAATTCCTCGAGTCCCTCCGCGACAAAAATCGCCCACAGAAAAGTGGACCGGCTGCGCTGAGACAATGCGCGAGCCGGCAAGTCGAAATGTACGCGCGTGGCCGCACATGCGCAATAGAAATTTTCAGAAATGAGTTGTGTGTGAAGAGCAATTAGCCGAGACGCGAGACAAAAACCGTGGCTCGTCTCACGGAAATAAGCCGCGCACGAGAGTCGCGTCGGCGACGCGTCCGACGGACAGAATGTACGCGGCCGCGCGCGGGTAAACGTGAAACTTGCGCATGGTTTCGTGCACGTCGTTGAACGCGCGACGCATCACGAATTCCAGCTTGGAATTCACTTCCTGGAGTTGCCAGAAAAATCCCTGCAAATCCTGCGTCCACTCGAAGTAGCTGACCGTGACGCCGCCGGCATTGGCGAGAATGTCCGGCACGACAAACACGCCCTTGCGGGAAAGAATTTCATCCGCGTGCGGCGTGGTGGGCCCGTTCGCGGCTTCCGCGACGATTTTCGCCTTGATTTGGTCGGCGTTGTGCAACGTGATGACATTCTCGAGCGCCGCGGGAACTAGGATGTCGCACTTCAGCGCGAGCAGTTCGTCGTTGGAGATGCGGGACGCACCCGGCATGCCGACGACGGTGCCCGAGCGCTCTTTATATCGCAAGGCGCGCAGTGGATCGATGCCGCGCGGATTGTGCACGCCGCCGCGGGAATCGCTGATGGCGATAATTTTCGCTTTTTTCTCCGCAAAGAGCCGCGCCACGGCCGAGCCGACATTGCCAAAGCCCTGAATCGCGACCGTCGCGCCGCGCAAATTAACCTTTTTCACTTTGCAGGCTTCCTCGACCACGTACAGAACACCGCGCCCGGTCGCGTCCGTGCGTCCTTCCGAGCCGCCAATGGAAACCGGTTTGCCGGTCACGACGCCTGGAGCGGCATGTCCGACCGTCATGGCGTAGGTGTCCATAATCCACGCCATCGTCTGCGAGTCGGTATAAACGTCCGGCGCGGGGATATCGACTTCCGGTCCGATGATCGGCTGAATTTCCGCGGCGTAGCGGCGCGTCATGCGCTCGAGTTCGCCCTTGGACATGCGCTTGGGATCGCAAACGACGCCGCCCTTGGCGCCGCCGTACGGGAGATTTACCGTAGCCGTTTTCCAGGTCATCCAAGCGGCCAGCGCCTTTATTTCATCGAGCGTGACATTGGGGTGATAGCGCAGTCCGCCCTTGGCCGGTCCTCGTGAGACATTGTGCTGCACGCGGAATCCCGTGAAGACTTTCGTCTGGCCGTTGTCCATTTTCACCGGGATAGAAACTTCCATGACGCGCTTCGGCGTGCGCAGGATCTGGCGCAGGCCCGGGTCGAGCTTCAAGTATTCCGCCGCCATGTCAAACTGGATTTGCGCGATGCGAAACGGATTCAGGTCTTCGCGCGGCGCCATCCGTGGAAGGATGGGTTGAGGGACCGGTTTCACGACCGTGGCCATGGACGTTTCTCTCCTTGAGGATTGCGACTACGCACTTGCCGCGCGCTGGGAAGAGCGCTGATACCGCGCGCGGCATTCGGCAGAACAGAAGTGCAACACCTGGCCCGCTTGCTCCAAGGGAAATGAAATCTCAGGTGAGACGTACGTGCCGCACCAGGGATCGCGATGCAAGGGAAGTGCCGAGCGCGTCTCCGGCGGGTAAGGCGCCGATGCCGACCCTGCGTTTCCGAGGGCCCGCGCGAGCAGCTTGCGCATCAGCCGCGCCAGCCCTCGACTTACCCATCGATCGATTCGCTCTTGTAAATTCACCCGCTCGACGCTTCCCAGCGGCTCGTCGTGGCCCAGCCTGCCGCGCGTGTTCTCCGGTCACCCACTCCGATAGCATTCCGAAGAACCAGGCGGGCCGAAGCCCCTTGAAAGATTTACTGCTCCTGCTTAAAGCACGGTTGATGACCGCGCAATAAGCCGAGTGTAGTCAACCGTGAAAAGCGGTGTCAACCAAAGAACCCGGATATTTTGAATAGAGATGCTCTGGAAACACATCTTTTAACAGAATTGGGATGGAAAATCATGGCAACTCATTCATACTAAGGCACTTAGTATGGGATTAGTGCAACGGGACCCGGGACAGGAAAATTTGTCCCGCCTTTGCCACAGGGGTCCCAAATTCCCCTAGGACACGGCGGCGTGGCACTGAAGGTGTCCCGCTGCCAGAACTAAATAGTGAGCAAATTCAAGGCTTTGCGGGGATGCGATCCGTTCCCAAATAGGGTCGAAGCACTTCCGGGATCAACACGGAGCCGTCGGCTTGCTGATAATTTTCCATAATTGCGAGCCAGGTGCGTCCCACGGCAAGGCCCGAACCGTTCAGTGTGTGCACGAATTCGCTTTTGCCGCCTTTGGGCTTGAAGCGGATGCCGGAGCGGCGCGCCTGGAACGATTCGGTGTTGGAACAGGAAGAAATTTCCATGAACTCGTTCGCGGAGGGGAGCCACACTTCAATGTCGTACGTTTTTGAAGAAGCGAAACCCATGTCGCCCGTGCAGAGGCCCACGACGCGGTAGTGCAGGCCAAGTTTTTGAAGAACCAGTTCGGCATTGGCGACGAGGGATTCGAGTTCTTCGTAACTCTGGTCCGGGCGCGTGAATTTAAACATTTCCACTTTTTGGAATTGGTGCTGGCGCTTGAGGCCGCGCGTGTCCTTGCCCGCCGCGCCGGCTTCAGAGCGGAAACATGCCGTCCACGCGCACAGCTTGATGGGCAGCAGATCGGCGTCGAGCGTTTCGTCGCGATAGAAGCTGGTGAGCTCGACTTCGGCCGTCGGCGTCAGCCACAGGTCCGTGCCTTCGAGGTGAAACATGTCGGCTGCGAATTTCGGCAACTGGCCCACGCCGGTCAGGGCCGCGGTGTTCACGATGAATGGCGGGAGAATTTCGGTGTATCCGTTTGCCGCGTGCGTGTCGAGAAAGAACGCGGCTAACGCGCGTTCGAGTCGCGCGCCCAGGCCGCGATAGACCGCAAAACGCGTGCCGGCCATTTTCGCCGCGCGCTGGAAGTCGAGGATTCCGGCGCTCTCGCCGATTTCCCAATGCGGACGCGGCTTGAAAGCAAATTCTGGCGGGGCGCCCCAGCGGCGTACTTCGACATTGTCGGTAATGAAATGTCCCACCGGAACCGAACTGTGCGGGCGGTTGGGCACGGTCAGCATGAAATCCGAAAGCTTCGCGTCCAGTTCCGCGATGCGCTCGTCGGCCAGCTTGATTTCCTCCGACACTTGCTTCATTTCCGTCAGCAAAGACGAGGCGTCTTCTCCGGCCTTTTTTCGGCGCGGAATTTCCTCGCTGGCTTTGTTGCGCTGGGCTTTCAATCGCTCCGCGGCGGTAATTCGTTCGCGGCGCTCTTGATCGATGGCGCGAAAGCGGTCGAAATCGATGACGGCGCCGCGGTGGGCAGCCATCTGTTCAAATTCTCCGAGGTGTTCGCGAAAATATCCCAAGTCATGCATGCCGGATAGAATACATGAAGAGGGGTGATTCGTGACTCGCGATTCGTAAATCGTGGCGTGAGTCGAAGCCCGGGAACGCCAATCTCCCGATTGGCGTGACACAAGCCGCCAATCGGGAGATTGGCGTTCCCGGGCAAACTGTTAACTCTTAACTTCGCGGCTCGCACTGCTCCTCTTTTGGCAAACCTCAGACGTGCTAGCATAAATCGGAGTCAACCATGCCTGACGAAGTCCAGACCGAGGAAGTACTCGCCAAGTCCAGGCGACGCGCGCCCGGGGGTTTTGAATTCATCCGCCACCAGGTCGAAGGTCCGGTGGCGCGCCTCACGCTGCAGCGTCCCGAACACAATTTATTGAATGAACAGATGCTCCGCGAACTCGCGGACGGCATCGGGATGGTGGCTGAAAATGGCGCGGTGAAGCTGATCGTTCTGGACGCCGCTGGCAAGGTTTTTTCCGCGGGCGTGGACATCGGCGAGTACACGGGCGAGCGCGCGTTTTCGATGCTGGATGCGTTTCACTCCGCGTGCATCGCCATGGTGGAAGCCTCGCAGCCGGTGCTCGTGATCGTGGACGGCGCGGCCATCGGCGGCGGCGCGGAACTGGTCGCCTACGGGGATTTGGTGGTGGCCACGCCGCGCGCGCGTTTTGCCCTTCCGGAAATCACGATCGGAATGTTTCCGCCGCTGGCTTCGACGATGTTTCCCCACATTGTCGGCCCGAAGCGGGCGCTCGAACTCGTCCTGACGGGTGAAGCCATCTCCGCCGAACGGGCGCGCGACCTGGGCCTCGTGAACCGCCTGGTCCCGGAAGCGCAACTGCAAGCCGCGGTGAACGAACTCATCGGAAAGATCACGGCGCAATCCGGCGCTGTCCTGGGCATGGCCAAGAAAGCGGTCGTTGCTGGAATGGGAATGTCCCTGCGCGACTCTTTGAAAAATTCGATGAATATTTTTCTGAACGAGCTGTATCGCCTCGAGGATTCCCAGGAGGGCTTGCGCGCGCTGCTTGAAAAACGCAAGCCACAGTGGAAGAATCGCTAGGTACGCTGCACGCGTCTCCCCGCCGCGCGGGAGATCCGAATGGACGATCCGCAAAACATTCCTGATCCAAATCCCCCCGAAGAGTCCGTCGATCCCGGCGCAGGGCCTGAGCCGATACTGCCCGCTGAACTGGCTGCTGAGTCGCCAGCGACGATGTTCCCGCAGAGCGTGACGTCCGAAGATGGACGCGCAGCCGTTGCGGCATTTGAAGATGCGGCAACGCGAAGGCGCAGTTTCCGTCACAACTTGTTTTTACTTCTGTGGCTCACGCTGGCCGCGTTCATTTTAACGTCCTGGATCCTGGTTCGCGTCGACGCGCCATTCGGCCTCTTCTCCACCGGACCTCAGGAAATCGTTCGCGCGCAGCTTCGCGCCCTCGATCGCGGCGAATTGCGCCCGGCCTACGACATGTTTTCACCCCGCTACCGCGGGCAAGTTTCCTTTGACACCTGGCACGAGTTGTTTGTCAAACATTGGCGGATGTTTCACGCGGACGTAGTGCGCGCGGAAACGCCGGCGATCAGCGGTCCCGGCGTCACATTGGAAATCTATCTCCACGGCGCCGACGACAGAGATTACCGCGCGCGCTTCACACTGATCCGCACGGATGGCCGCTGGTGGATCGACGATGTCCACTGGACGCAAGAGCCGGACGCGCGCGACATTTCGCGCACGTGATTTCCTGCTGCCGTGCGCACTTAGGTCAGATAAACTTGACCCACCAGTGTTGCTATGAGGATGGACAGAAACAGGAACAGCGTGGCTGCCACCAGCAATCGTGCTTCGCTGCGTTGCATCGTGATTCGTCCGGTCGAGAATGCTTTGGTTCTCATGGCCACCATTCCGTGCAGGCCGATCAGGATCAATACGAAGGTGAGTTTGATATGTAGCCACGGCGCGTGAAGATAGTAAGAAGAGTTCGTCAGGATCAGGCCAATCCCGGCTAGCAACGTCAGAAGCGCTCCAGGATCCGCCAGGCCTCGCAGGTAGATTCGCTCGAGGCGGGCCAGCGCTTGACGGGCATCCGCCGAGGCCTCCTGCGTGTGGCGTGTGAGCGCCATGGACGTCACCAACAGACCGCCCACCCAAAACACCAGGCCTAAAACATGCCCAACCAGAAGCGCAGGAACCACGGCGATCACCTCTGCGGAAGTCTAACAGGCTGTCGAAAAAAGCGGATAGCTCATTCTGTCTTATCGCCGCAATGGTCGCGGATTTCGCGTGATACACTTCCCAAAACTCCGTGCCGAGGTCAACGTGAACAAAACTTGGCTTGTTTCAATGATGTTGTTGTGCTGTGTCTTTCTGCGTGCGCAAACGCCCGACACGCAGCCGCGGCCAGTTGCTGCCCCGCCGCTCAAAGTCACAATACTTGGCTCCGGCAGTGGGCCGCGGGTGAATCTTCAGCGCTTTGGTCCCAGCATTCTCGTGGAAACATCGATGGGCGACAAGCTTCTCTTCGACTGCGGCCGTGGCTTCGCGCAACGGTTGACTGAATACGGAGTCTCATTGGGCGCCATTGATAAATTGTTCCTCACACATCTTCACTCGGACCATATTCTCTCCATACCCGACTTGCTGCTCGTTGGCTGGCTCGAAGGACGGCAGACCCCACTGCAGGTATGGGGGCCGGCGGGCACAAAGAGCATGATGGATTCCATGGGCAAAACGTTCGAATTCGATATCCGGGTCCGGGGCGAATTTGATGACCGGCTTGCGGCAGCCGGCATTCGCAGCTCCAGCACAGACATTCAGGAGGGAGTGGCCTACGAAAAAAACGGCGTGAAAGTAACGGCGTTTCTTGTGGATCATGGACCCGTGAAGCCGGCTTTCGGGTATCGCGTCGATTACGCGGGGCACTCCGTAGCAATGTCCGGCGATACACGTCTTTCAGAAAACTTGATCAACCATTCCCAGGCGGTCGATGTGTTGATTCATGAAGTCGTGCGGCGTTCTCCACCCAATCCGAACCAATCCGAACGTGAGCGTGCGCAACAGGAAAAGATCGTCAGGGATTTGCATACGACGGCGGAACAGACGGCAGCGGTTTTCAGCCGCGTAAAGCCGCGCCTGGCCGTCTATTCTCATGGAGGTAGTCCCGCGGATCTTGCCGAAGCTCGAAAGACCTACTCGGGGGCTTTGGAGATTGGCGAAGATTTGATGACGATCGAGATCGGGGACCGGATCGAGGTGAAGAAGTGGGGAAAATGAGGCGGCGGCAGCGCGAGCGTTGCACCCGCGCTGATCCGCTCGTTGATCGTGCGCGCTCAAAGATGCGCTTCTGGGTTGGGCGGTTCGTAACGTTCTGTGAGGATGCGCTGTGATCCAGAACCAAGGACCTAACCGCCAGACGATGGCAGGAAAATTGAAGCGCCGCACTCGTCTCAATCTTTTCGCCTACCCGGCCTTCGGCCACATCGCCAGCATGTATAATGGCGGCGACCAAACCCGAGAGAAAATCCCAATTTGCGAGGTCAGCCATGCAAATCCAGAGAGTGGTGCTCGGGGTGATTGGGGTAACCATACTCCTCCGATTCCCTTTGGACAGTTTGGCGCGGCAGAGCGCCTCTGACAAAGACCGGGGAGCCGTCGAAGCCGGTGTGACCGCATACCCGAAGGATGTGTACCCAGACTCGGGCTTCCGGCTCCCGCTTCTGAAGCGCGGGGACTTGGACGACGAGGGGAAAAAGTTGTACGACTTGGCTGTTAAGCCGAACAGCCGCACGATTGCCGGTCTCCAGGGCCCTGCCGGAATTCAGTTGTACAGCCCGAAGCTGGCGAACCTTGAACGCGAACTCAATCAATACCTCCGGTATGAAGCCGGATTCAGCGGCCGTGTTCGAGAACTCGCCATCCTCGTTACGGCTCGGGAGATGAATAGTCAGTTTGAGTGGACCGCTCATGAACCCGTTGCGCTTCAGGAAGGCCTTGAGCGAAACATCGTTGAAATTGTCAAGCATCGCGGCAGCACTGCCGGGCTCTCCGAAAGCGACGCGGTTATCATTCAACTGGGCCGCCAAATGTTTGGCGAACACCGCGTAGCCGCGGATACATTTGCCCGCGCCTCAAAGTTGTTTGGTCCGCACACATTGGTAAATCTCGTCGCGTTGATGACTAACTATTCGGCAACTGCTAGCCTGCTGGCTGCTTTTGATATGCAATTGAGTTCAGCGCAGAAGCCGCTTCTGCCGTTGCCATAGCGCATTGCGGAAAGTGTCCCTGTACGTCTGGATGTCCAGTGTTGACACTGCATGCCGCGCAACATAGACTTCGTTTCGACATTCAGCAGGTTTGGGAAGCGGGGGAAGGCCGTGAGAATCGGCCACGGTCCCGCCACTGTGATCGGCGAAACGCCGTAAGTCAGGACACCCTCCCAGGCCGCCGCAGCCGGCACTCTTCGCGAGAAAGAGTGAGGCTTTATGCGCCTCGTGTTTCTCGCGGGGCTTTTTTTATTTTTATGGCTGCAAATCGAAGATGATGGCATTTGAATCCATACGGAGCGCGCCGAACGGAGTGAACGCGGAATTCCGGAAACACCGGCATGCCGTGTTTTGCGCAGGGATCGTAATGTCGTTTCTGATCCTGTGCGACGGGGCTTTTCCCGCACAAACAAGCGGCGCGCACACTGCGCTTCCGGCGGGGCGCGAACTCACGGACGAGGCCGGCAGGAAGATCCGAATTCCGCAGGAAGTGGATCGCGTCGTCTCGCTTGCGCCGAATCTCACGGAAATTGTTTTTGCGCTGGGCGACGGTGATCATTTGGCGGGCGACACCGATTATTGCGATTACCCGGCGGAGGCCATGCAGAAGCCGCATGTGGGCGGGCCCGTGAATCCAAATCTGGAAGTGGTCGTGTCGCTCATGCCGGACCTGGTGCTCGCCACCTCGATGAACCGGCGCGAAACGGTGAACGCCCTGGCTCACATTGGCTTGCCGGTATACTACGTCTCACTCCCTCATTCCGTGGAAGAGATGATTGCCTCCATGGAACATCTTGGCAGCGCATTGGGCGTGGAAAAATCGGCCGCCCTGCTGGCCGAGGATCTGCGCGGCCGCCTCGCCGATCTCGACCGCCGCCTCGCCGGCGCTGCGCCGCGCCGGGTCCTTTTCGTTGTGTGGACCGATCCGTTGATTTCGGTTGGCCGCGATACGTTTATTGCGGACGCGTTGCGCCGTGCGGGCGGCCGCTCCGTCGTGGACACAAAGGCCGAGTGGCCGCATGTCAGCCTCGAAGAAATTGTCCGGCTGCAGCCGGAGGTTCTGGTCTTTGCAAGCGCGCACGCCGGGAGCACCCAGCAAGACATCGACACGCTGCGCACGCGTCCCGGTTGGAGAGATCTGGAAGCGATACGGCACGGCAACATCGTTGTCGTGAGCGACGCCATCAATCGCCCCGCGCCGCGAATGGTGGACGCCATCGAGCGCCTCGCTCGCGCGCTTCACCTGGAAGCATTCGCTTCGCGCACTGCGCCCTTCTCGGGTGGTGGCACAGGCTTCAGTCTGTGGGGATCCGTGTCTGCAGGGACCAAACCCCACAGGCTGAAGCCTGTGCCACCGTCCTCTGCGGATTCCAATCCGGTCACCTCCACTCCAAGGATCGAAGAGGCCTGCGCATGCGCCCGCTGACTCTCCGGCGATTGCTGTGGACCTGCGGCAGCCTCGCGGTGTTGCTGCTGGCGAGCGTGGTGCTCGCTCTGAAGCTGGGCGCCGTGCCGATCTCCGTCACTGACCTTTTGCTGGATCTCGGACGAATTGCGATCGGCCGGGCCAACGAATTGCCGACCGAATACCGCCTGATTGTTTTTGATTTGCGCCTGCCGCGCATTTTGCTCGGGATATTGGTGGGCGCGGCGCTTTCCGTTGCGGGAGCGAGTTTCCAGGCGTTGCTGCGCAATCCGCTGGCCGATCCTTATGTTCTGGGCGTTTCGAGCGGCGCGGCGCTGGGCTCGATCCTCGCGCTCCTCATCGCGCCGGGGTTTGCGTTGGTCACGCCGCTGGGCGCTTTCCTCGGGGCCATCGCCACGATTGCGGGAGTTTATTTTCTGGGCCGGCGCGAGGGGCAACTCGACAGCGCCACGCTTTTGCTCGGCGGCATTATCTCCGCGTCGTTTTTTTCCGCGATCATCATGTTCCTGTTGACGACGCTCAGCGGGCGCGACCTGCGCGGCATGGTTTTCTGGCTGATGGGAGATTTGTCCACGCCCGTGTCCGCCGGAACGCAATGGATTTTCACGGTGGGCCTCGTCGCGGGAATCGGCGCGATTTACAGCACGTCCGCGGATTTGAATTTGCTGCTCACCGGCGAGCGCGAAGCCATCCACCTCGGCGTGGACGTGACGCGCGTCAAGCTCGTCGTGTACGTGTCCGCATCGCTCTTGACGGCGCTGGCCGTATCCGCCAGCGGCGCAATCGGGTACGTCGGCTTGCTCGTGCCGCATGCAGTGCGGCTGATCTTCGGATCGGATTACCGGCTGCTGATTCCGGCTTCGGCGCTGTGTGGGGCGATTGCCATCGTTCTGGCCGACACGCTGGCGCGCACCATAGTGCCGCCGACGGAATTGCCGGTGGGCGCGATGACGGCCATGGCCGGAGCGCCTGTGTTCATTTATTTGCTGCGGCGAGGGCTGCGATGAGCGCGCCGGATACTTTTGCGCAAACGGCCGGCGGGCGCGAGGACCGGGCGCACCGCGAACAAGGGGTGCGGCTCAACGTCGAGCAAGCGAGCTATGCCTACTCGCCGAGCGAGCAATCCGCACCGACGTTCACGTTGGGCGCGACCAGTTTCCAGGCGCGCGAACGCGAAATCGTCGCGATTCTCGGCCCCAACGCCAGCGGTAAATCGACGCTGCTGCGGCTGATCACGGGAACGATCGCGCCGCTCTCCGGCCGCGTGGAACTCGACGGCGAGGAAACCAGCAGGCTCGACGTGCGGATGCGCGCGCAACGCATTGCGGTGGTGCATCAGGAAAGCCCGATCGTCTATCCCGCCCTGGCGGGAGATTTTGTGCTGCAAGGCCGCTTTCCGTACGGGCGGGCGCTGCGATTTGCGAATCCCGAGGACATCGAGATCGCCCGCAACGCCCTCGCGCAGGTGGGCGCGGAACACCTGTCAAAACGCACGATTGGCGAACTTTCTGGCGGCGAAAAGCAGCGCGTGATTTTGGCGCGGGCGCTGGCGCAGCAGCCTCGGCTGATCTTGCTGGATGAGCCCACGTTGCACCTGGACATCGGCGCGCAGGTGGAATTGCTTGAACGCTTGCGCCAACTGGCGAAGGAGAACCGCTACACGGTCGTGGTCGTGACCCACGAGCTGGGGCTGGCCGCGGAATTCGCCGACCAAGTGGTGTTGCTGCAGCATGGGCGCTGCCTGCGCGTCGGCCCGCCCGCCACCGTGTATCAAAAGGAATTACTGGAGCAAGTCTTTGACGCACCGCTGGATGTGGAACTGGGTCCCGCGGGAAGGCCGCGCGTGAATTTGCGCGCGCGCCGCGGCGAGGACATTACCTAGCGTTGCATCGAAGAATTGCAGTGTTTAGTTTGTTTGCTCGAGTTGGAGAAGTTCATGTAGCGCCCACCTTCAGGTGGGCATCTGCTCCATTCTAAAGTGCCCACCTGAAGGTGGGCGCTACATGAAGCGAACCAGATTTCTCTCACACACTCAGTGAGATGGAAGATTGAGTTTTGTTGCGCGGCGCGCGCCATTTCGGGCGCTTCGCGAGATCGTTCACCCGGAGCAATGCGATGTCCCGGCCAGGCCGGAACGCGCACTGCTCCGCCACACTAACCGCAGACTCCGTGCCGGGAAGACGGTGAAAAACCGTCGCCGCCGCGCGACTGTAAGGCGGGAGAAATTCCGCGCGAGCCACTGCCTTGAATTCCGGGGCGGGAAGGCCGCGCGGCGAAGTTCCGCCGAGCCAGGAGACCGACAGAGTCCGCAACCGCGAAAGCCGGAAACGATCCCGGACACGCGGACAACCTTTACCTCCCGCGCGAGCCGGGAGAGGAGGCTCCTCATGCGATTCTCCGTTCGGATCTTGATTTCTTTTTGTGTTGCCGCCTTTTTGGTCGCCTTGTCTGTTGCACCTGGCGCCGTAGCACAAACGAAGCCCTCCGGAATTTCCGGCATCGTCACCGACCCGCAGGGATCGGTGATCGGCTACGCTCAAGTGAGCGCCGAATCCATTCCTCCGGCCGGTTCACCGGCGCACGGCGTTTCCGCGAGCGACGGCCGATTTAGTTTGACACTCCCGCCGGGGCGCTACCGCGTCACGATTGCGCGGGATTCGTTCGCACGAGCGGATCAGGAAATTGCGATCGCCGCGGGAGAAACGCGCGAGCTACAAGTTCGCCTGGCACTCGAACCGCTCTCGTCGAAAGTGGTTGTCACCGCGCAGGCGTTGCCGCTCGATGCGGAATCTTCGCCCGCACCACTCACCATCCTCACGCGCGAACAGATCGATCAGCGCGTCGCGACTTCTCTGCCCGATTTGCTGGCTACGCAGCCGGGCTTCAGCCTGGGGCGCACGGGACCGGAGGGCGGACAAACGTCGTTGTTCCTCGACGGCGGCAACTCAAATTACACGAAGGTGCTGGTGGACGGCGTGCCCGCGAATACTCCCGGCGGTCTCATCGATTTCTCTAATTTCACGCTCGACAACATC
>JBGQJJ010000007.1:0-22470 GCA_041498955.1 Terriglobia bacterium | reverse complement strand
TTGCGTGCGCGACATCCAGTCGGCGCCGCGCGTTTGCACGTTGATCGCCAGGCTGGTCGCGCTCGTGGCGTAAAACTTCATCCACGTCTCGATCGGGATGTAGACGTAATTGTCCCGCGTCTGGCCCAGCACCGTGCCGATTGGTTTTCCCACTCCCACGACTTCATAGGGGCGCCCGTCCACATCGAGTTGCTTGCCGATGGGGTCGACGCCGGGAAAAAGTTTTTCCGCGACGTCCGTGCCGATCAGCGCGACGAGCGACCGGTGCTGATTGTCCGTATCCGTGATGTAGCGCCCCGACGCGGGCCCTTCGGTCTTCATGTCGCCGATATTCGCGGTCACGCCGTAGATGGTCGTGTCTTCGACGCTCTGGCCGTTGGCCTTGGTGCGGCCCAGGAGATTAGCCTGGGCGCCGACGCGCAGGGCGAGCGTTGAATTGTCGCGCAAAAATACGTAATCGTCCCACGTGATCGGTTTGTTCCGCCGGGTGGCCTTCACCAGCTCGGTCATGTCGGTGATGATCGGAAAGCGCAGAACCAAAAATACGTTCGACCCGAGGTTGGCGATGCGGTTCGCCACGTACAAATTCACTCCGGAGATCAGCGCAACGACCATGATCAGCGTGGAAACGGACAGCACGATCCCCAGCAGCATCAGAAACGAGCGCATCTTGTGCGCGCGCAGCGTTTCCAGCGCCACACCGATAGGTTCGCGCAAATGATGGAGTCGAGGTTTCATGCGCTTCGCGCCATGCCTCTATTCTTTCATACGCGCAGCGCATGGGAAAGATTCATTGGTTGGAAAAATTGATTATTCGAGTACCGAAGTGAGGTCCGTGTGCCTGAAATCAGGGACTATTGGTACGTGACTAGCGCTGTTATATATTGTTGCGGGGAGTGGGCGGCGTAGGCGCAGTCGTGTTCCCCAAGTATCGGGAAGGGTCTAACAATGACCAACGAATCGCTTCACATCGCCGTCGTCGATATTGGCAAATTGGCGAATCTCGGATGGGCAGTCGAAGGACCGTTTATTAACGATTTCGGAACGGATATCGACTCGTGCATCGAAGTTCTTGCGAGGGCAATGAAGAGGGGACCCTTGGCGTTGGGGTTCGAAGCCCCCATGTTTGTCCCCTACGGAAGGAAACGATGCGACTTGGACAGAGCCCGGAATGGTGACGGAGATCGTGCGTTCTCAGCCTCCGCGGGGGCAAGCGTTCTCACCAAAGGTCTGGTGATCGTTCCTTACATCCTTGAGGGCCTCCGGTGCCGCGCCAGAGTGGCGCGACCAACTTTCAAATGGCGTGGCCGATTATTGAAGCGAGACCTGTTGCTGTTTGAAGCTTTCGTTACTCACATGGGAAAGGCCGTTAGTCACGTGGAGTGCGCGCGTTTGGCCCTCAAGCGATTTCGTGAAGGGTGGGGGAATAGGGCATCATTCGATAGCGCCGTCCAGGAGACATATAGTATCAATCTGCTTGGCGCTATCCTATTGCGTATAGGGTGGAGTGACGACATCAAGATATTGTCGGAGCCTTGCCTCGTTGTACGCCATCGAGGAAATTCGAACCGACCCATTACAGGGCATTCATCCAATTAAGCCGTCTAAAAATTAAGCCGTCTAAAAACCGCAAACGGCATCCGAATCCCTGTTCGCCGCGATGAATGTCACAGACAGGAAACCAGCAGTGGGCCTATAATTCAAATATGAAGCACCTCACGCTCCCGATCATTGTCGAGGCTGATCCTGACGGCTACTTTGTTTCCTGCCCCGCGCTTCAAGGGTGCTACAGCCAGGGAGACACGTATGAGGAGGCCGTCGCAAACATCGAAGATGCGATCCGCCTACACATCGAGGATCGTCTTTGCGTGTAGAGGTCTTGCCTACAGCAGGCTCTCGATTGCCTTGGAAATATCGTCGTGATTGACCAGGCCGACGATGGTCCTGACTTTTTTGCCGTCGCGAGTGAAGAGCATGCTGGTGGGGAGACCCAGGATCCCGCCAAATTTTTCCGCGATGGCGTCGTTGCCGAGAAGGATGGGATAGCTCATCGCCTCTTTTTGACCGTTCACGTCAAAGCGTTCCTTTTCGAGGAAGGGCACGATGGCTTTCTTGCCGTCTTCATCCATGGAAACTCCCAGGATGGTGAAGCCGCGCGGGCTGTATTTTTGCTGGAACTCGATCATCCAGGGGATTTCCACTTTGCAGGGCCCGCACCAGGTCGCCCAGAAGTTCACCAGGACCACGTTGCCCTTGTACTGCTGGAGGGTGACATCCTTGTCGTTGAGGTCCTTCAGGGTGACCGTTGGGGCATCGGTCGGTTTGGCGGGCGCGCTTGCGGAAGGCGCACTGGCCGCCGGGAATTTGTGGTCGGCCCAGACCATGACGGCAAGCAACGCAACCACACCTGCGGCAATGAAGATGCCCTTTTTCATGTTGCGAACTCCTTACAACGCAAACTTATTCAGAAAGCCCAGTTTACCCGATAGCCAGGTCAGCCGGTTCAAAAAAATCAGTCCACCGACGAACAGCAACAACACGCCGCTCAACACTTCCACGGTATGCAGGTGGCGCCGGAATCGCTGGTAAAAACGGAGGAACTGGTTGATTCCAATCGCGGTGAGCAGGAAAGGGACCGCCAGGCCCGCCGAATACACGGCCAGCAGAAAAACGCCGCGAGAAATCGTCTGCGTGTTGGCGGCAAGCACAAGGACGGCGGCAAGAATCGGGCCGATGCACGGCGTCCAGCCAAAGGCGAATGCGAAGCCGAGAAGGAAACCGCTGGTCACGCCGGAAAGCGCGCCGCCGGACTTGGCTTCTTCTTGCGTTTGACTGCCGAGATTGTGGAAGCGCAGATCGCGGTTGAGCCAGCGCGTCAGCGACGGACCGGCCAGGAAAATCAGCGCCACCGAAAGCAATTGCACGGAGCCGAAGATTCCGCCCGGGCCCACAGTATCAGTTCCAGACCGCCGCCAAAGAATCGCGGCGCCAAAGGCCAGCACCCCGCCGATCACCAGGCCCGCATTCACGGGCAACTTGATCAGCCATCCGACCAGATGCAGGCCGAAGAGAACGATCATGGCCCCGGCGACAGGCCCCATCAGCGCCTTGTGCTGCAGCAGAAATTGTCCCACGGCACTTGCCGAAGCGCCGAAACTGATGAAGACCACGGAAAATCCCGAGACAAACGCCAGCGAGGAGGCAAATAGACTGTTGCGCGCCGGCTGGCCCGTGCGGAGTTGCTCCACGCCGATCCCCGAAAGCATCGAAACGTAGCCCGGCACCAGCGGCAGCACGCACGGCGACAGGAACGAGATAATCCCGGCTATGAAGGCGTAAAGAATCAAAACTTGCATCGGACGAAATTATCTCCGGCGAAGGATGGTGCAAGACAGCCAATACATCTCTCGATTAGACGGCTGCGAGCCTGCCAACGATTCAACCCATTGTCTATTTTCACACAACTATGCGTTTGCCCGCTGAATTTCTTGGTGGTGGGTAAGCCTTCGCGAGGGAGAGGAGTTTCTTGCCTGGGCACGCCAATCTCCCGATTGGCGTTCCCGGGGTTCAGCCGACGCGGGGATGGCGCGCGCGCCAATCATTTGCGCTCTCGTAGGAAAAAGCGATCCGCAGGAGCGTTGTTTCATCGAACGGGCGGCCGATCAATTGCAAACCGACGGGCAGGCCACCGCGCGTGAATCCGCAGGGAATGGAAATCGCGGGAAGTCCCGTGAAATTGGCTGGCCGGCAATGTCCGACAATCGCGGGACGCACGCCGACATCTTCGCCATCGATCTGCACGGATTCGGCGCCAATGAGCGGGGCGGGGACGGGAACCGTGGGCGCCACGATGGCGTCGACGTCCGCAAAGGCCGCGTCAAATTCGGCGCGCAATCGTTTTCGCACATCAAACCCCGCCAGATACCGATGGGCCGGCACTTTTGCGCCGGCCTCGATTCGCTGGCGCACTTCTTCGCCATAATCGGCGGCGCGTGCGGGGAAATACCCGGCCGCCTCGTGGACGTGGAGGGCTTCCGCGAGCGAAATGTCCGTCGCCGCATCGAGCGATTCTTTTAAGTGGGGAAGGGAAACTTCGCGCACGGCCGCGCCGCGCTTTTCCATGGCATGCACGGCGGCCTCGGCGGCGCGCCGCACTTCGGGGTCGACCTTCTCCCAATAGAACTCACGCGGACGGCCCAGGCGAAATTTGCGGAGAGGCTTGCGGAGCCCGCCATGGAAATCTTCCACCGGCCTCGGCGAGGAAGTGGGGTCCAGCGGATCGCGCCCGGCGATCAGGCCGAGCAGGATGGCTGCGTCGGCGACGCAGCGCGCGAGCGGACCGACGTGGTCGAATGACGGCGACAGAGGCATGGTCCCGAACACGCTTACGCGCCCAAAGGTCGGCTTCAACCCCACGGTCCCGCAAAAAGCGGAAGGAACACGGATCGAGCCGCCCGTGTCGGTGCCGACGGAGGCGGCGCACAATCCCGCGGCAATCGCGACGGCGGAGCCCGCGCTCGATCCGCCGGAAATCCGGTCGAGCGCCCAAGGATTATGCACCGGACCGTAGTGCGCGTTGCCGCCGGTAATCCCGTAAGCAAATTCGTTCAGGTTCGTTTTGCCGATCAGGATCGCCCCGGCGAGGGAAAGTTTTCGCGCGACCGTGGAATCCTTTGACGGCACGAAATCGCGCAGGATTTTCGATCCCGCCGTCGAGCGGATGCCGCGCGTCATGATGTTGTCCTTGAGCGTGACCGGTATCCCGAGGAGAGGGAAATCTTCGCGCCGCGAGCCACGGCGCGGGAGCAGTTGCTTTTCCGCGCGCCGCGCCGCCGCGAGCGCGTGTTCGGCGGTAACCGTCAGGAACGCGTTCAGCGCGGGATTTTGCCGCTCGATGCGGCGCAGAAACATCTCGGTCAACTCGACGGGAGAAATCTTGCGTTTTGCCAGCAGCGCGGCAAGTTCCTCGATCGTGGCATACGCGAGCGAGTCATCGTTCTTCATGGTCAAAAGATCTTTTCCTCCCGGCGCAGGTTTCCGAATGTTCCGATGTTGGCAATGTTCAGTGAAACGCGAAATTGATTTTCCGTGCGAATCTCTCCGAGAGAAAGCCGCCGGTATTCAAACGAAATTCCGCAGCACGATCCGTTATAGGTGACTTCGACGAATTCGTTCTGCAAGACGTCCTGCTTGACGTCATAGCTGAAACCTCCCTGTGCGTTCCAGCCGCGGCGGTTCGGCGCGCCATACCCCACCTGGGCCCGAATCTGATTCGCGGGCGGTTGCAGCACGGCGTTGAAGGGCGGCGGGCCGGCCGTGTTGTCGATGGAGAACTGCGCCACGGTAAAGTTGAAATTTTCAGTCGGGCGAATCTTCAGAAGGGTCTCCGCCGTGGTAATCCTATGGCGCACGGTGTCGTAATCCAATCGAACCTCGGCATCGTATCTCCCGCCAGCCGAAATGACCAGGTCGCTGTTGATCGGAGAAAAGTGGCGCGGTTCATTCGCGAAAGCGAACGCCGTAATCGAATCGAGCGCCTGAAACACATTGCGTGTGCCGGGAACGAGCGCCCCGCCGAAGGTCGAATCAAAGTAATAGGCTTGCGCAATTCTCCATGTGACCAGATCGTTCGCCGGGCCGTCTCCCGCCCGGCGAAACAGATGTTGCGTAATCGAGTACACGAAATCATTCGTGGCCGTGAGCGTCTCATCCTCGTCGAAAAGTATGAAGCGGCTGAATCGGCCCACACCCCCAACATAGTTGTATTCGATCTCGGGATTGATCGTGTGCTTCCATTTTCCGCTTGCGGTCTGCCAGACCCGCTCGAGCGTAGGCGGCCGGAGGTCAATGTTCACTTCGCCCGTGGTTCGGAGAAATGGGTCACTCACGACGGAACCCGCAACCAATTGCGAGCTGTAAGAGGTCGCCCGGACAGTGAAGCTGGAGGTGACTCCGAGCCAGGGTCCCCAGCGCAACGGCACGACGACGCGCGGAGCCACTTCCGAACGCTCCACGAACGCAGGAGTTACAATTCCATTCACAACGGTTTCCACTCCCGTCGCGGGGTTCGTCACCAGATTTTCATCGTTGCGATGCACCGCTCCCACGAACGCATCCCCGCCAAAATAAATTGGCAGGTTCTTCCAGAGCGCCTGGTCTACCGAGTTGAACCGGGCCTCCGGAGCGGTGCGAACATCCTCGACGACTTGTGGCTGGGCGTTTACAAAATTTTTATAACTGGTCCCGGCGAAATCGGCGCTGAACCCTCGAAAATTATTTGTCAGAAATCCCGCATTGCGCACCTCGGAATTCACCGCTTCACCGAAGGTTGGTGCAAACGCCAATTGAAAGGTCAGAGAGGTGAGCTGGTTGACCTCCGCGACCGCGCGCCAGCCATTGTGCAGTTGCGCGTCAAGATTGAATTGAGCGCTGTGGCCGCCCTGGCTCTGCAGCGCCGTTTCCGGATTGCCTGCGGAATCGAGCACCGGATTTCCCTGGGCATCCAACACCGGCTCCGGCAATCCACGATCGATCACGCCGAAATATCTCGCCGAAATCGACACATTTTCCCAGGGCTTGGCGCGCAATTCTCCATTTTGCTGCCATCCTCGGCGGCTGAGATAGGCCGCACCGAGGGAAAGATCGGTCCAATCCTTGGGCGCCCAATAATAGCCGTCGCCAAAGACGAATCCTTTGACCGAAGTGTCGGCGAATTCCGGTATCAAGAATCCGGATTTTCGCAAGTTGCGCCCCGCGGGTATCGAAGCATAAGGGAAATACAAGAGGGGGATACGAAACATTCGGAAGTCGGCGTTGACCATCGCGACCGTGCGATCTACCTGGAGCGTGGCATGAGCGGTTGAAAACTTCCAGCTGGGCTTGTCCGGCTCGCAAACCGTCAACCAGGCATGCTCGATCGTATAGGTGCGGGCGTCGAGCCGCCGCACTTCCTGCGCTTCAAAGGTCAGCGGATTCGGCGACACCAGCAGGTTGGCGTTCGGCCTGTGTTCCACCATGACTTCGCCGCGCACGTGCTCGAAGCGGCCTGCTCCGCTTTGCACGTTGAAATCAGCGGATTCCGCAGTGAGGTGTTGTGTGTCCACATCGAACAGTACATGGCCGTGAGCGGTGGCCATGTAGGTCTTCGAGTCGTACTGCACGTGGTCGGCGCGCAACCGAAATTTCCCATACTGGATTTCGACCTTGCCGTCGGCGAAGTAGAGGTCCCCTTCCTTGCGTTGCTGTTCGGCTTCGAGACGCACGCTGGGCTGGGCTGTATCCGATGGCGGAACGATCTCCTGCGCGGCGGCCCCACGAAGAGCAAGGACGGTGACAGCAAGAGCAAGAAGGACGCGCCCCCGGCATGCGACACCGAATTTATGAAAGAGTCCCATGAGTTGGCGCCGCCAATGATTCCGGGAGCTCCCCTTCGGATCAAAAGGTAAACAAGTAGAGCCCGCGCCCGCGACCAGGAAAAAGAAAATCCTATAAGGGCCGAGATGAAAATAGCTCGTTAGCCTAGCACTCCCTCGGAAGGCTTACAATGATTCCGGCTCCCTCCACGCTTCCCTTGAAACCGCCGGCGTAAACATAAAGTCCGCACGCTTGGCCGTCAATCGGTTCCGGCCGCTTTCGCTAGCTATAGATTGCGATTGGTGCACGCCGGGCTGCCTGGGGTATCCAATTCGTGACATACCTTTGCAAATCTTTTCGCGGCGGCGCTGTGCTGATAGAATGTCCGCGACTCCCGACTTCCGTTCGGCGAGACGTCCGCAGCGCAAAACGGAACGGTGATAAAAACTTGTCAGCATTGCGGCGCCGTGAACGGCGACCCGTCCGATCTCTGCTGCTTCTGTGACGCCCCCTTGAGCGGCCTTGGACGGTCGTCGATTTCGCGCCGGGTTGCGACTCCTACCGAAGGAAACCTAGCCGTTGAGCCGGATTGGCGGCGTGAAGTTTCCAGCAGGCTTCAGGATTATCGCGCCCGCCGCCGCGGCGGTGCGACCGCGGGTTTGCAAACACCTCTCCCCTTTGAATCCGACCCCTCACGCCCCCTCGAATCCTCCGGTGCGAGGACGGAATTTGCAGCGCCGGCGCCTGCCAAAAAGGCGGTGGGCGCGCATCGCAATGAGCGATTCGAAATTTCGATTCCCAATCTGGAGACTGCCGCAGCCGGCAGCCACGCCCGTTGGCCGGCCCCTTTGCCGCCGGGCGCGGCTTTATCACATGCGCATTTGTACTCCGTGGCTTCGCTTCCGGAGCGCCGGAGGGCGGCGCTCGTGGACGCGGCGCTGCTGCTGTTCAGTTACGGTGGAATGCTTGCGCTCTTTACAGTTCTGGGGGGGCATATCGGTTTTAACAAGCTGGACCTGGCGGTAGCGGGGGCCACGTTGGCGCTGTTCTACGCCCAGTATTTCGCATTATTCACGGTTTTCGGCGGCTCGACGCCGGGCATGATGCTTCGCGGCTTGCGGGTCGTCAGCTTTGACGGCGGCGTACCCACTTCGCGCCAGATGCTTTGGAGAAGCTTTGGATATTTGATCTCCGCGGGCACCTGCTTTCTGGGCTTTGTCTGGGCGCTCTGGGATGAAGATCAACTTTGCTGGCAGGACCGCATTTCCCAAACCTATCTCACGCCGATGGAGGAGATTACATCGTACTAAGGACGCAGCGCCTCCGTGCTGCGCAACCGGCAAGCCCCTACGAACAACCCCCCGAGAATCGCCGCGCGTCAAGCGCGCAAGTCGTGCTATCATAATAGGGATTTAATCTTCTCGATTGAGGCCAATAACAACCATGAGCCGCCTCGCTAGAATATCCGTCGTCACACTTTCCGTGGTCATCTTTCTGTACGTCGGTCTGGGCTATGTGCTTGGCAAGACCACGGACGACAAGTCTTACCGATCCCTCAGCGTGTTCGGCGAGGTGTTGCAGCACATTCAGGAAGACTATGTGGATGAGCCCAACATGGCCGTCGTGACGTCCGGCGCCATGCATGGACTTCTCGAATCGCTCGATCCCCTGTCCGGCTATCTGAGCCCGCGCGAGTATGCCGACTATCGTGACCGAACCAAGAATGCCGTGCGCGGCGAAGTCGGCATGACGGTGTCGAAGCGGTACGGCTACATCGTGATTGTCTCGGTCCTTCCGGACGGCCCGGCAGGGAAGGCCGCCCTGCGCAGCGGCGAAATTCTGGAATCCATCGGCGGATTCGCCACACGGGATATGTCTGTCGGGCAGGCCAACGCTCTGTTGCAGGGCGCTCCCGGAAGTCCCGTAAAAGTCGCTGTGATTCGTCGCGGTAAGACGGAACCCCAGGAAATCAGTATCAGTCGCGCGGTGATTGGCGTGGAACATATTGTGGCGGATCGCGTTGGCGACGATGTGGCCTATGTCCGCTTGCCCGCACTCGAAGCTCTGGATGTTTCGGAACTGCATGACAAGCTGGCGCAATTCGACAAGCAAGGCGTGCACAAGCTGCTTCTCGACCTGCGCGATTGCACGCGCGGCGATGTCACCGAAGCCGTTGTGGCCGCCCAATTTTTCCTGACTTCCGGGAGGATTGCCTCGCTCGAAGGGCAAACCGTGTCGCACAAGGATTTCCAGGCTGAACCGGACAAGGCCGTGTGGCACTCCACCGTGGATGTCTTGATCTCGCCGAGCACTTCGGGCGCGGCGGAAGTCCTTGCCGGAGCGATCAAGGGCAATAAGCGCGGCGATCTGGTTGGCGAGCGCACTTTCGGTTCTGCTTCCGAACAAAAAATTATCCCGCTCGATGATGGCGGAGCGCTGATCCTGACGGTCGCGTTTTATTCCACGCCTGACGGCAAGTCCATCGTGGAGGATGGCGTGTCTCCCACGGTGGAGGTGCATCCGAAGGCTATCGATCCCGCCGCCGAACCCACCGATAGGGAGGACGAGGCCCCGCTTGGTCCCGGCCAGTTGCCCAAAGCGGACGACCCGGTTTACAACAAGGGTCTCGAACTGCTCAAAGGTGGCGAGGCCCAAAAGGCTGCCTGAAGTGTGAATCGCCGACCGGACGCGCTCGGCCAAATCGCTGCTCAAATCTCCCCTCTGCGTTCAGTCCTATTACTCTCCCTGGCCGCCGCGCTATTTTTCGTGGCAGGCTGCAAGAAAAAATCCGCTCCCGCGTCAAGCGCGGCGATCCGAAACATTACGCGTGAATTTGTGTTTGCCGCGCGAAACGCCAGCGGCGGTCGCGCCGAAGTGGGCATGCGGCCCGAGTTCGCTCCGCGCCAGCCGGGCAAACTGCAGATACTCGCCGCCGATCACATTTACATCACCGTGCCGCCCGCTAAAGCGGGCGTACCGGACCCGGCCGCACACGACGCCATCGAAGCGGAACTGGCGCGCGTCGCGGAGTTTCATCATTTGCAGCGCGTCACGCGGCCTGGAGCGCCCGGCCTAGAGCGCTTCGACTACCTGATGGATGGCAGGCGGACGCAATCGATTCATCTCATTACGCCGCTGCCAAAGGAGGAAGCCGCGTCCCTTCCGTCAGGGCGCCCGCGACTTGCCATCGTGGTTGACGATCTCGGAAACGACCGCGCGCAGGCTGACTCTTTGTTCCGGATTGCTTATCCGCTGACGATTTCCGTCCTTCCGCACGAGGCCAACTCCGGCGAAATTGCCGAAGAGGCGCACCGGCGCGGCTATCAGGTGATGCTGCATCTGCCCATGGCCTCGAATGCCGGAGACAGGGACGAAGCGATCGAGTTGCATCCCGGCATGGCTTCGGCCGCCGTGGAACAAACCTTCGCGGCCATGCTGGACACCGTGCCGTACGCCGCGGGCGTCAACAATCACGAAGGCTCGCTCGGCACCGCCGATCAAAAACTCATGGACGAATTGATGCCCTTGCTGCACGAGCGCAACTTATTTTTTATCGACAGCCGCACGACCACGGCCACGGTCGCGGAGACGGCGGCGCATGCGGCCGGCGTCGCAGCCGCCAGACGCAACGTGTTTCTGGACGACGAGCGATCGGTCCCAGCCATCCGCAAACAATTTGTGCTGGCCATTCGCGATGCCCGGGAAAAGGGTTCCGCGCTGGCGATCGGCCATCCGCATCCGGAAACACTGGAAGTGCTCAACGAAATGTTGCCCGAGACGGAACGGCAGGGTGTCCTGCTGGTGTTTGCGTCAGACTTGGCGCGGTGATTTGTGTAGCACAGCCACTCCTGGCTGTGCGGTTTTGTAGTTCGCACGTTCGGATGTCGACCCAACAACGATCGCAAACCCCGCACAGCTCCGCCGCGGCGGATGGCTGTGCTACTTCCCGTCAGTTTATCGGTGGAGGCGGAACGAGCGGCAAACGTTCCGGCTCGCCGCGCGCGCCATGGACTTCCACATCATTGAGCAGAAGCGATGGTGCGATCACGGTTGACGGGACTCCGGAGTCGGCCGAACCGAAGGCGGCCAGCGCTGTTCCGGCAAAACCCGCCTGCTGGCTCTGCATGAAATCGAAAGCCGTGGCGTCGTTTCCAACCGCGGCGATATTGCGGACGGCGCGAAGCGTAAGCCCGGCGAGGCGCGCCCCGCGAATCAGCGATTCCCGCCCGTCCGCGACGTCCACTCGGTACACCAGCAACGGCAGCCGGTCGCCCGTGGCCGCGCCGGACGCCGCGCCCATGACGATGTCGGAAAGATCTTCCTGCTCGCGTACGCCGAGGACGGGATTATCCATCGCGCGAACGATCAGGCACCATTTGTTGCCGTTCTGCTTGCACGCATCCATGAATTTTTTCTTCAGCTCGTCAGGAGAAATGCCATCCGAGGAGGTGAAAAACAGGTTGCTCGCCATCGGGCGCGGATCGCCCAGATACGCGGCGCGGCCGTGGCCATTGGAATGATCCAGATCGGGCCCCGGCCGGCGCGACATCAGAAAATTCAGCAACAGGCCGCTGTTGATGAGCTCGACGCGCTGCGCTTTCACGCCTTCCTGGTCCACATCATACGTGCCCAGCAAATCCCGTCCCTGAAACTGCTTCGCCGTCGGGTCATCCAGCAGCGAAATCGCGCCGGGGAGAACGCGCGAGCCGAGTTTGCCGGTCCACTCACTACGCCCGCCCAGGCGGTCCATCAATTGATCGAAAGCCGATTGCATCGCCAGCGGACCGCGCGCCCCGGAAAGGGACGGCCCCAGCATTTGCGCGAGCAAGGAGCCGGCCGCGGGCGCTTCGAACAGCACCGGGCCATCGTAATCGGCTGCGGGAGGCGAAACGCGGAGCGTGATCAATTGTTCGCCGGCCTTTTCGAGCTCTTTTCGAACGGCATCGGCAGCGGGCAATTGGTCGGGACGGTGCCGGTAAACGGCGTAGTAATTGTGCAGGTTCATGCCATCGTCGGATTCAGTTTCGAGGCTGGCTTCAATGGCCGCCAGGCTGCGGTTCGCGCGAATCTTGGTTCCATCGGTATTGAGCAAATAACTCGTCGTGTAGATCAAGTGGTACGCGACTCGCGAGCTGTACAACTGCGGAAACTGGCGCAACGCGGCGGAAACCGTCCGGGCTTCCTGCTCCCAGTTTCGCGTGCTCCAATCCGAGTCGCTCAACGGTTCGATCATTACGGTGGGTGTCGCGGGAGAAAAATCGGGAATGCTGGGGGCCTTGGCCAGGCGCGACATGAACGCCTGCTTCTTGGAATAATTCTCTACGGCGGCCTTGAACGACTGATCGGTGGCCAGCCACAGATCCTGGCGCAAGGAATCGTAATCGCGGTCGATCCCGACCGTGCCGGTGGAGCCGAGAAAACCGCTGAAGCCTTCATCGGTGATGAAATTCGAGCTGTCGAGATTATTATTTCCGACGCGAACATCCACGCTCATGATGCGGTTCCGTCCGTGGGTCGAGGAAACCAGCGCGCCAAATTCCGCCACAATCGTGCGCACCTCCAGATCGAGAACGCGGTACTGGATGTAGTAAGGGCGCGCGGGTTCATTCGTGCCCGGAATTGTCAATTCGAGGCGCGTGCGCGCGCGGTCGAGTTCATCCTGCATCGCGGCAAGGGTGTGGTCGGAATCGGCCGCCGCGGCTTGTTGCGGCCGGGCCAGCGCCGAATCGGGATGCCGCGGCGGAGCTGCACAAGCGGGTCCGGCGGACATCAGGGAAAATGCGGCGACGCCGGCGAAGCCCAGGAAACCATTGCGGATGGAATTTTTCATTGCGCTCTTCTTCCGCCTTTTCATTACTAGTTTCATCGGCGCACCGCCTTGGGGTCGTGCCCGGGCGGCGGCAAAATCGGCGGCTTGTCGGTGGAGGTCTCCTTCTTCTGGACTTCCATTTCCGTAATCAGAATGGCCGGAGCCGACGCGGAAACCGGCACGGAACCCGATTCCGCTCCACAGTATCCGTTGAAGGTTTCCATCGTGTCGCCGGTGGCGACAATCTTCGTGAGGGAAACCAAAGGCGTGCCCACGATGTCCACGCCGCGAACGAGTTCGTCGGGGCGGCCGTCCGCGTACACTTTGTAAACAACCAGCGGCTGCACCTGAAAGGCTTGCGGCTGGCCGCGCCCAGTGAACGTAAATCCGCCGGCGATATCGTCAATCACCAGGCCGAAGGGTTTTCCCTGGCGCTTGATTTCCTCGATCAGTTTTTTGCGCAGCTCGGCGTTGGATACGGTGAGGCTGCTCTGGACGATCAAGTTTCCCTGGCGCGAAACCGGCTGCGCGCCGATTTGGCGCCGGCCATGTCCGTTGGAAACCGGGAAGCCCTTCAGCGGCTGCCGCGACATTTCAAAATTTTTCAGCACGCCGTGATCGACTAGCGTGACGCGCTCGGCGGGAGTCCCTTCGTCATCGAAGGGATAGAATCCGATGAGGACGTCCTTGCCGAGAGTTCTTTCTGTCGGATCGTCGTAGATCGAAAGAAATTTCGGAAGAATCGATTGGCCGACCTTTTTGGCGAACGTCTGGCCTTCTTTGATATCTTTCTGGCGGAAACCCTCGGCGCGATGGCCAAAGACTTCGTGAAAGAAAACCGCGGTGGCTCGCCCCGTCAACATCGCGGGCCCGGCATACGGCTCGACCAGCGGCGCGGCCACCAGGGCTTCAAGTTCCTTCCGCAGGACCTGTCCTTCCGCCAGCACGGTTTTATCGTCCGGCGCGTCTGACGGATTCGCCCAGTCAAAATTGTAGTAACGGTTGATGTCCATCCCATCCGGCGCTTTTCCTTGAATGAACAATTCCAGGCGGTAGTGGACCTGGCCAAATTGCAGGCGCGTGCCTTCGCTCGTGACCTGATACTGGTTGTCTCCCGTTGCGCTAAACGTCACGATGGAATTCAGGATCTGCGGGGAGGCGCGAAAGGCCCGCGTGTACAGGCGAACTTTTATTTCCCAGGGTTTGCGGTCGGGATGAACGGAAACTTCCGTGCCGTAGAAAGTGTGCGGCTGTTCGCGGGCGAAATCCGGAGCGTGCTCCTCGTCCGTTTGCACCTGAACTTCTTTGCTCGTATTGATTTTGATGAGGCCTTCCGAAGCGGCCCGGAATTGCTTGTCGGTTTCCTGCCACATCGCGCGGCGGAGCACATCGGGAGCGTCATCGACCGGCACCGACATGCCGAAACTGCCCTGGCCGGACGCGGAATTGCCCACCTTGTGCGTGTTGTCCAGATCGTAGCTTCCCGCGCGCACCTGCGTTTCAAGCCAACGCGAATGGCTTTCCTCGCTCGAGAGCAGCGCCCCGTTCGAGCCTACGACCTCGGAGCGGTCCGTCGATGTCAGGATGTAACTGACGAAGTAGGCCGGCGGAGTGGCCTTGGAAAGAATCGGCATCTCGCGGTCCAGCTCCTGGCCCATGGTTACGATCAGGGGCGATGGCGCTGCCTGGGCCGGCTGTTGCGCCGGGGAGGCAGGTGCGGGGAGATGTGCGGGCTTATTTGCCGCCCAGGTGTTCAAAGAAAGCAAAGACGCCAGGAGTGCGAGACCGAAAGTTTTCACAGAACCGCTCCATTCCGTAAATGCAAGATTCAAAAGTTAGAGGACTAGTGTATGCCTAAGAGCCGCCGATCTCAACGCGCTGGTTCCGAGGCGTTCTTCGGGCGGCGGTGAGGCAAGCTAGTATCCCAAAACTGGTTCGATGCAAGAAAATAGCCGGATGTCGCCACAGACCCTACTCCTGTTAGACGCCGGAAAAGATGACTCGGTATACGAAAAAGGAAGCATAGATCAAAAGGAATTCCCGCCTCCGTCCAAACCGTAGCGTTATGATGCTCTTCCGCTCAGCAAGAAGGACTGCCGGGTGGGCAAACGTTCCCCGGCTTCGTGACTTGTGGGGGACGGCTGCCGCGAGTGGCTAGAGGGACGACGATTGCCGGGATGACCACGGCCGCCGTCAGGGCAATAATCTGGCCCGTGCTGAGGTGATGTGGTGGCCCACCTGCCAACGTCGCGCCCACGGACGTCGCGATCGCCGCATCGGTCAGTTCCGAAGGAGTAGCCTGCCCGGGCTGGTCCGGAGCCTGGTGGCCGTCCCGGATCGTCGCAATTTGTCCCGCGAGAACATCCACGCAGAGGCCGTCCAGATTGCAGAATTTTACGTGGCCTTCATACACGATGATTTGGAACAGGCCGTTCATAAAGCCGAGAAAAAAGTCCGTGCCCACCACGCCCGCAACGCCTACACCCGTGTGAACTTCAAATTTCGCATTTGGCTTGGCTTGCTTGACCACTTGCGAACGCACGCGCCCATACGTCAGCTCGATCTGCGTCTGCTGCGCGGCCGCATTGTGCTGCGTCACCGTAAGCGTGGAACTGGAGCCGACGTTCAACACGGACCCGTCATCGAGCGCGACCCGCGCGCGCCCCCCATCACCTGTCCGGACTACGTCGCCCCAATCGACCAGCGTTTTTACGATGGCAGGCAATTGCTGCGTTCCGCGGGCGATGGCCACTTCGGGAATCGCGCGCGAAATCTGGCCGGCCCGCTGCGCCACCTGGGCGGGAACGTCGGGCGGCGCGATGATCGACAAAGACGCGAGGAAAGTCAGCGCAACCAGGAACGGGGAACGAGTCTTCATGAAACTCTCCTGAGAGGGTTCATTCGCGCAGAGCAACAAGCACCCTTAGTTACTGGATGGGTCGGCCACTGTCAACGCCGGGAATCTCGGATGTCCCGTAATTGATAATGGGCGACACTGAGGATTGGGGCAGCGATGGTACTCCTGGAAGGGCCACAGGCCGGAAGAAAAGCTTGAGGGACGAAAACCACGTTGGACAAACCTCAGTACAAAGGATCCTCGGACGTGGCGGCGCGGCTCTCCCGAGTCGCGCGCAGGATTCCGGTGTCATCCAAATAGAGGTTTCGGAAACCGTAGTTTCCAGCCCGAGCCTGCAGCGCAAACGAGCGAATCGTCCCGCCAGCGTCGACCGGGCCGGGCGTGTACTGGACTTGGTAGTTGACGCTCTGGGCGAGCTGCGCGGCCAGGCGTACGCGCTCGCCCACCGCCTCAAACTGGCGCGGATAGGCGCCGCCCTGTGCCGCAGCAAAATCGACCAGCGCGGCTCGAATCTCCCGCAAGGACTCGGCAGCGCGCCCTTCCGCCTGCGCTGTGGGATTGCCTTGCCGCTCGGGAACGACGAACCACAGGAAACTCCAAATGGCGGCCAGCAGCACTCCCAGGAGCACGCCCCAACGCAGGAGAATTTTTCCAAGGCCTGGCTTTACTTTTGGAGCTTCCGATCCAGGGATCGGCGTGGTTAGGTCCGCGCCGCAATGCGGGCATAGCTCGGTGGCCTGATTGATTTCATTCTCGCATTCGCGACACGTGTACATACGGATGTGGGAGTTTGAGAGCTGTCCTTGGGCGTGTTTGGCGGTCCCGCGCGCGGGTCGTCGCAATTCATCGTAACGAAACGCGCAGGCAGCAGTCAATTCGACGCGGTGGCCCTTGCCGCCAAACCTGCGCGGAAGATGGAATCGGCGGCCTCAGTTTTCCGTCAGAAACGATTGAGCGATAGGATTTTTCTGCCGGCAAAAAAATGGAGGAAGCCGCGGTGACTTCCTCTCATGATCCTCAATATAAGCGTGCCGCGCCGAAAATCGGTTGCTTCATTGGATCGGCGCGCTGCTGGAATCCGCCGTACCGCTTGAGGTGTTTCGAATGGTGCCGCTTTGGTCGGTGAAGAAAGATCGCTGGCCGGTTGAGCCCGCCGCCACGGGAGTGGCGGTAATCGAGTAGCTGAACACATTGCCGGAAGGATCGGTCCCCACGGCCGCATACGTGAATACGTACCCGCTCTTGACTCCCTTCGCGAGCACCGAGTCAATTAAATCGGCGGATGCAGATGAGGCGGCGGTCCCGCCCGCCGCCGGTCCCAAATCGGAAAGGGCGTGAGGAAATCCGCCATAGGAGTTCGAATACAACAGGACGCTTCCATTCAGAGTTCTCAGAGTCTCTACCGCCGCGGTCTCGTTGGCCTGGATTTTGTTTCGCATCAGGCTGGGAATGGCGATGGCGGCGATGATCAAAATAATCGTCACAACGATCAACAGCTCGATGAGGGAAAAACCCTTGCGCTGATTGCGGCATGTCTTCATGCGATCTCCTGTTACGTCACGCGAGGTTCCCAGCGGACGTTGGTGCTAGATTGAACCCTCTCCATTGCAGAACGCAGGAGCAGGGAACTCCAGCCTACTTGATACTCTTTGTTGAAGCGGTATTCTACACCCTTATGGGGAACAATGGGGTGACCAGAAAGTACCGTTTTGAGCCCCCCGGATGCGCTGGTAGTCCTGGGTCGGCTATGATGCATCGAAATACCTAGAACCGGCCGAATTCATGCCCAAAGAATCGCCCTTCGCGTCGCTCGACCAATTCCTGGCGCAATACGCGCATCTCGCCACGGAATTGCAAGGGGAGGCCATGTGCGCGCGTTGGGGACTGCCTCCAGAGGCCTTTGCCGAGAGTCTGAGGCGCAGCGCCGAGAAGCGGTTTGGCGGCGCGCAAACCGATCCTGGCGACGTCGAAGTCTATCTGAAGTCGCTTCACGTGGAGGATCTGGCCCTTGCCTGCGCTTGCAGCGAAGGAATCGAGAAGGCCTGGGAATTTTTCATCGCTCACTTCCGCCAGGACCTGCGCCATGCCGCGAGCGCCATGCTTCGAGGATCGGGCCGGGCCGATGAGGCGCGCGCCGAGGAACTGGCGGATTCTCTCTATGCGGAACTGTACGGCGTCCGCTCCAGCGCGGACGGCCGGCGGAAATCCCTGTTCGAATATTTCCACGGACGCAGCAAGCTGTCCACGTGGCTTCGCGCCGTGCTCGCGCAGAAACAGGTGGACTTGTTTCGAACCAGCGGCAGAACGGTTTCTTTGGAAGTGGAAATGGATGGCGACGCGCCGCGCGAATTCGCCGGCCGCACCGAATCTGTCCCTGCCGATCCCGATCGCGAGAGGTATATTGGGCGGTTCGAAGGGGCGCTCTCCGCAGCGCTGTCCAATTTGACGCCGCGCGAGCGCATGATCCTGGCCTGCTATTACGTGGATCAACTCACTTTGGCGGAGATTGGGCGCCTGCTGCGCGAGCATGAGTCGACGGTATCGCGGCAGCTCGAACGCCTGCGGCGCGCGCTGCGCGAGGGCGTAACGCAAGAGCTGCGTCGAGAAACGCCCGCGTGCAACGGACGCCCAGCGGAACGGGCGCTGGACGCAGCGCAAGTGGAACTGGCGTTCGAATACGCCGTGGAGGATTGGCCCTTTGACCTGTCGCAGGCGCTCTCCGCGTCGGAACCGGCCGGGGAAGCGCCGGAAGAATGACGCGCGGCCCGGCCGAAAAGCGGCACGCGGCGGAATGATGCAAGATTTTTGGATGGAACCGTTCTAAACAAGGAAGAGCTTTGATGGACTCACAAGACAGAGACGAAACCAGAATCCGGCGGCGCCAGGAATTGCTGGCCCGGCGCGTGGGCAAAGCCCTGGATCAAACGAAACCCCACGGCGCTGGGGAGTGTCCCGACGCCGAGGTCATCGCGGCCTACGCGGAGCAGGCGCTCGGGCCGGCCGAATCGGCGCATTGGGAAGGCCATTTCGCGATGTGCGCGAGGTGCAGAAACATTTTGCGCGTGCTCGCTGCCTCGGCGGACACGCCGCTGGCCGAGAAAGAAGTGGCTCAGCTCGGGAAACTTGTTTCGGCTGTTCTCGCCCCGGTTGAAATTACGGGGAGACCAGCTAGGCGAGCTCGCCCACGGCTCTTGGATTGGCGCACGCGTTGGCTGGCACCTGCTCTCGGCGTCGCCGCCGTGCTTGCAGTGTGGTTCGCGATGCGCCCACCCTGGCGCGCGACGGATCGCGGCGCTACCGCAACTCTGGTCGCGCAGGCGCCCAAGGAAGAAGCGCCCCTCAGCCCCGCGCCAGCCGAAGTTGACCAACTTTCCAAAGTTGCACCCCAGCAGGACCAAAAGACGGAGCCCGCGCCTCTGCCGGATCGTCCCTCCTCAATTGCACCATCATTTGATTCGCGTGCAGAAGGACGAGCCAAAGGCCGCGCGGATGCCGACAACGCCCTGGACAAGATTTCCCCCAGCACGAGTGAGGCAACAAGTTCGCTCAAAAAAGACAAGGAATTGAGTGTCCTGCTAGGTGAGCGTAAGTTACAGACCCCGGCAATTCCTCCACCGCAGCAAGCCCTCCCGAAAGCGCAAGCTGCGATAGATGCGCCAGCCGCCCCCCAATCAGAGGCAAAAGCTGCAGTGGGAGCACCCGCGCCGGCGCCGTTCCCATCAGCTCGTGCCCAGGCCAATGAGGCAGCTCCCCCAGCTCTTGAAGCCCCTCAATCAAACAGCCAATCCGTAACCGTTGCCGAAGCGGCTCCGCAGGTCGAGATATCAAGCGGAACCCTTGGCGGAACTATTAAGCAAAAACCTTCCGCGGATCAGTCCACGAACGGGCGGAATTACAAAGCGCTCGCTACATTACGTCCAGCACAGGAAAACTCCGCTGTGTTGAAAGCCCCATCCGGTGCGGCTCTCTGGCGCGCCGGAAAAGGCGGGACAATCGAGCGATCTAATGACGCGGGAAAGACGTGGGCTTCACAAGCAAGTCCATCCAAGGAAGACTGGCTGGCTGGTGCGGCAGTTTCTGACACGGTTTGCTGGCTGGCGGGCCGCAACGGCTCGATCGCGCGAACTGTGGATGGAGTGCACTGGCAACGCATTGCTCCTCCCGCCCAGGCCGGAGCAACTGTCGGCAAATCGGCGGATTGGACTGGCATCACGGCGCGCGATGGACAGTCCGCGGCGATTACGGCAAGCGACGGGCGCAAGTTCGTTACCGCGGACGGCGGAAAAACCTGGCAACAGCAATAGCAAAATACCCTGCAAGAAAATTGGGCAGCCCCGTTCTAAGTGTGAAGGAAGAAATCACGCTTCTATCGGAGACCGCCCATGAGAAACGCCACATTATCGAAATTTCTGTTTGCCGCCGGACTTGCAGCGCTGCTCGTCGTGTTGCCGTTCTTGCATCGCACGGTATCTGCAAGCTCAGTAAGTCAGGCTCCCGCACAGGCTGCCGACGGGAACATTACAACCACGCTAGCGGATCAATCTGACCTCGCGCTCACTGTCTACAACTCCAATCTTTCCCTGGTGCGCGACGTGCGCCAGCTTAACTTGCCGTCCGGGGAATCGCTCCTGAAGTTCATGGACATCGCCGCGTCCATCAATCCCGCGACCGTGCATTTCCGTTCGCTCACGGAGCCTGCCAAGCTGAATGTTCTCGAGCAGAATTACGAGTACGATTTGCTCGACCCGAACAAGCTGCTGCAGAAATTCGTGGGGCGCGAAGTCACGCTCGTCCGCCGGAAAATTACAGGTGGAACAACGGAATTTGAAGATGTGAAGGCTACTTTGCTTTCGCTGAACGGCGCGCCGGTCTGGAAGATCGGTAATGAAATCGTCACGGGAGTTTCTTATGAAAGCATCCGCTTCCCCGAGATGCCGGAAAACTTATACGAGCGGCCTACGCTGCTGTGGACGCTCCAGAATTCGGGCGCGAGGCGCCATCGGGTGGAAGCGTCGTACCTGACGGCGAATCTTTCCTGGAACGCGGACTACGTGCTGAATGTCGCGAAGGACGAATCGAGCGGCGATCTGGACGGCTGGGTCACGCTTGTCAATCACAGCGGGACGGCGTTCAAGAATGCCTCGCTGCAACTCGTGGCGGGTGATCTTCATCGCGTCGTCGCCCAATATGCGATGGATGAAATGAGGGCGATGAAGTCGGTGGCGGGAGCGGTAAATGCTCCCGCTCCCCCCTTCCAGCAGGAATCGTTCTCCGAATATCACCTCTATTCCCTGAATCGCCGCACATCGATCTTCGATCAGGAATCGAAACAGATCAGCCTGCTCAACGCTTCGCATTTTCCTTTGCGGAAAGTGTACGTGGTGAACGGGCAGTCCTACTACTACCGTTCGGTGGTGCAGCCCGGGGCGCCCGTGAAGGATCCCGTGCAGGTTTTCTACAAGTTCAAGAACGAAGAGAAAGCCGGGCTGGGGATGCCGCTGCCCGCGGGCACCATTCGCGTGTACCAGCAGGACTCGCGCGGCGGATCGCTTTTTGCCGGGGAAGATCACATCGACCACACGCCGAAGGACGAAGAGATCAACCTGCACATCGGCAATGCGTTCGATATCGTGGCCGAGCGCAAACAGACGGACTACAAGAAACTTTCCGACCGGCTGTATGAATTCGAGTATGAGATCACGCTGCGGAACCACAAGCCCTTGCCCATCTCCGTCGAAGTGAACGAACCGATCGGCGGCGATTGGGAGATGGTCAGCTCGACGTACAAATATACGAAGACCGCCGCGTTCGCCGCGCAGTTCGATGTGCCCGTCGATAAGGACGGCACGTCGGTGCTGAAGTATCGCGTGCGAGTGCGGTATTGAGAAGGGCGGGGAGTCGCGACTGGTGACTGGTGACTAGAAGCTGTTGCACAACCATGGACAAGCCACTGAAATGACGATGGTTGAGTTTTTGAAAATAGGAGATAAACAGGGGCAGCAGCGCCGAAGGAGGATGGATGGCGCGGTCTGCTCCGTTGCTGACCGAAGCGCAGTGGAAGAAGATCGCTCCTTTACTCCCCAAACCGCCCAAACAACGCCAGGGCGGTCGTCCGTGGATCGAGAACCGCCGTGTGCTGGAAGGAATTCTGTGGATTCTGCGCAGCGGGGCGCGCTGGCAGGACATGCCGGAGAAATTCCCGCATCCTTCGACGTGCTGGCGGCGACTGCGAGATTGGGAGGAGCGGGGCGTTTGGTTGAAAATCTGGCGGACGTTTCTGGGCGAGTTGAACCAGCGCCAGCAATTAAAGTGGAGCGAATCGTTTCTGGACGGGAGTTTTGCTCCCGCGAAAAAAGGGGCTGCGGAGTCGGAAAAACCAAGCGGGGCAAGGGGACGAAGTGGATGGTGGTGGTCGACGGCCGCGGTCTTCCTCTGGGAAACTACCTTCACT